>CAIJXO010000021.1 GCA_903824735.1 uncultured bacterium
ATTCACCATGTCCCCCACAATCCAGCTAAAGAAGACAATAAAGATGATTAGAATGTAAATGCCGTATTGCTCGACGGCGCGAATAGAATTTTCGAAGCGATAAGGTAAAATTGCCATTAATATTTTGGAACCGTCGAGTGGTGGAATCGGGACAAGGTTGAAAACCATCAAAACCAGGTTTATGGCGACGATATAAGTAAAGATAGCCTGAACCGCCTGAGATAAACCAAGCTCGAGACTAAAGCGCAAGGCCAAGCCGAAAAATAGGGCGATCAAAAGATTTACAATTACTCCCGCAATCGAGACCCAGAACTCGCCCACTTTCCTGTTTCGTAAGTTGTATGGGTTATATGGAACTGGCTTCGCCCAGCCGACGATAAAGCCCGTTCCCGAAAAAAATAAGATTAAAGGCAATATGATAGAACCAAAAAGATCAATGTGTTTTACTGGATTCAAAGTCAAACGTCCCAAATTTTTAGCGGTTGGATCGCCAAAATAATACGCCATTGCCCCATGAGCGACTTCGTGGGCAATAACGGAGATTATTAGAATTGCTAGTTGAAATATAAAATCCATTTTACAAAATTACGTTACTATGATAGCATAGCACAACTAACTAATTCATTAAACAAATGGCCAAAGTCTGTGAAATAACAAAAAGGGGATCAATCGTCGGAGGCGGTTATTCAAACCGAACCCGTGCTACTAAATTCAACCCTACCGGTGCGGTCCGTAAGTATGTAAATCTTCAGAAAAAGAAGATTTATGTTCCTGAACTAAAGAAGTCTTTCACTTTGACTATTTCTACTCGTGCTCTTAAGACCATTCAAAAGAACGGTGCTTATGCTACTTTGAAAAAAGCTGGGGTTATTAAGTAGAACCAAACCATACTACTACTTCAAAATGCACGAAGTTTTCCTTCTAGAAAACTTCTCCGTCCAGCGCCGTCGCGCTTCCCGAGGCATTTTTTAGTAGTATTATGGTTTGTCCGTTACTCTTAAATATCACGCTACCTTTGCCGAGAGTCTCGGCAATTTTGCTTTTATACTTAGCTAAAATATCAAGCACCTCCTGTGTCGGATGGCCGTAGCTGTTATTCAAACCGGCTGAAATCACCGAGTAAGCCGGCGACACAGTTTCAACATAAAGCTCAGAACTAGAATACTTGGAACCATGATGTCCAGCTTTAAGAACATCACTCTTCAGGACCGGCCCATACTTCTCGACTAAATACTTTTCAATCAAGATTGGCGAATCGCCAGTAAGAAGAAATGAACTATCGCCGTAAATCATTTTGCCAACAATAGAAGATTCATTCGTCTCCCATCCCGAAGTATCTTCATCAGGAAAAAGAATATCAAAGTGTGACCCGTCACCAAAATCAACATTCTCTGGAGCGGTAATTATTTCTTGTTTTATTTTTTTCTTTTCCGCTGTAGCAAGCAAGCTCTCGAAAACAGCCGAAGTGGAGGTAGTCATAGTACGCACAAAAAGATTAACTGAATAACGATTCAAAACGTCATTCAGTCCACCGATATGATCTTGATCGGCATGGGTGGCAAGGATGACATCGATAGAGCGATCATAGAAAGGCATTACTTTGCCAAGCTCACGCAACACCGCGCCACCTGGTAAACCGCCATCGATGAGCATTTGCCGACCGCTCGGAGTCTCGATAAAAATGGCATCTCCTTGGCCAACGTCTAAAAAGGCCACTGTAAGCTCGTGCTGGCTGCGTTCATGGGCCAAGCTAAAGATTAGAACATTGGCTATCACTAGCAATATGAGCAAATAGATTTTGAAATATTTTTTCATTCGCTTTTTAGGGACTATAATTATATACTAAATGTATGAAATATGAAGAAAAAAAGTTTAGTATCGGAAAGTTAGAGGGTATATCAGAAAAAACTATCACTGAGCACTTAAAACTTTACTCGGGTTATGTAAAACACACTAACCTTATTTTAGAGAAAGCCGGAGATTTAATTAAAAATCCTGACACCCAATATGCTGGCGCAGAAATGCAGAGACGTTTTAGTTTTGAATTTAACGGCATGCGTAATCATGAAATTTATTTTTCTTTACTTGAGAATTCAAACAAAGACGGAATCAAAGAGGGCAAACTATTTTCGGAAATCAGCAAAACTTGGGGTTCATTCGATGCGTGGCTAGAAAACTTTAAGAAAATCGCCGTCAGTGTCCGTGGACCAGGCTGGGTTATGCTTTATCGCGACAAAACCACTGGTAATCTTCTAAACAGCTGGGTAGACGAACAGCATTTGGGAATCTTAAACGGCCTTGATGTCATCGTCGCACTTGATATGTGGGAGCACTCCTACTATTTGGATTACACCCCGGCCGAAAAAGGTAAATACGTTGAAGCTTTCTTTGCTAATCTAAACTGGACTGTCGCCGAGAAACTATTTGAGAACGCGTAATTACGATCGCGAAGATAATATAGATAATAACCACTATGCTCAGTGGAAATTTTTCTACACTAAGTGCGGCAAAAGGTAAGCTCGCGAAAAAATCTATAACTTTCAATTCATAAGAGAGCAAAAGCGAAGTAATAAAGGCAAACGGCAAGGCTAAAGTAACAGAAATTAAGGCCATCATTCCCGTGACGAAACCAAAAAGCATGATTGTCGGGATAATCGGCAAGATTAAAATGTTTGTTGGGAGTGAAACAATCGAGATCATCCCCATTTTGTAAAAAATAAAAGGCAAGACAAAGATTTGTGTGGCAATGGTCGATAAAACCAGTTCTCTCAACTTATACTTTTCAGTTATGAATTGAAATTTACTTTCAATAAGTGGCGAGACAAAAATCAAAGCCATAGTGGACAAAAAAGACAGCTGAAACGAGACATCAAAAACTAGAATCTTGGGGTTTTGGGCGATCATAAAAAGACCGGCCAGAAACAAAGCGCGTATCACGTCATAAGTGCGGCCGGTAGCTTTAGCTAAAAGCACAAGTAAAGCCATTATTGAAGCACGTAGAACAGTAGCCGAACCGCCAGTCATAATCGCAAAGAGAAAAATACCCAAAGCCCCACAAGACAGAGAAACTGATCGTGGCAAAAAAGATAGAGCGAGCATAATCCCCTCCACGACAATCGTAATGTTATAACCTGACAGCGCAACAATATGCGATACACCGGCCCTGCGAAACTTTTCCTGTAAATCCTTGCCTAGAGAGTTCTTGGCACCCAAAAGTAAACCGCCGAGCAGAGACGACTCTGGTTCCCTAATCAAAGTATTAATTTTACCCATAAAAGTATTCTTAAAAGCAAAAAGTTTGGTTTTCAAAAAAGAACCGTGTCCAGAAGATACAATCCACGCACTCGCAAAGTTCAACTGGTAGTAAATATCGTCTTTGGCCAGAAACCCGACATAATCAAACGCCGGACTAGTCGTCGAATTATAATTCTCTGGGACTTCAAGCTTCCCTTTCGCTTTAATTTCATCGCCATACTTAAAAACAGGCAAGAGTCCGGTCGAAACAAGCACCTTTTGTCCTTCTACTTCTACCGTCAGCTGAGCATTCTTCTCTTTGATATTCGGCTCGTCGATAATAATCCCAGTTAGTTCCACTTTCTGACCAACTTTACTGGCTAGATTATCAACTTTTGGTCTAATCTCTTTAAAATCATATCGTAAAACACCAAGAGCAAAAGAAAATACAAACACAGAAATTAAAACAACCGCAACTTTTGCTTCGGCTTTAAATTTTCCGTAGACAAAAATAGCAGTAGCTAGAAGTAAAATAAAAATAGCAATATCAAAACTAATCTTCACAAAAGAGCAGACGAAAACTGCAAAAATGAAGCCGGAAAAGAGGGTGTAGAAAAGACGCGAGTTGTTTATTGGTTTGACTTCTGTTTTCATGGGTATATAATATTTGCATAAGTTGGGGTAACCCATTTAAGGGCCGCCGAGAGGCGGTCTTTAGTATTTCTCAGGCTTCATTATCAAAGCACAATAAAGAAGCTTAATATTCTCAAGCTCCAACTCCGATATTTCGTACATTTTTTCCTCTAACCTTTTCTTATCTAGTATTCTAGCCTGATTCAAAATTACAGTTTGAGTTACCCCTTCATGAGTAGTCTGACAATACCAATCACCATGGTGTCTTTGCGACGTTAGTGGTAAGCCTAAAAACACATTTCCGGTAAATTTCTTTATAATAAGCACCGGCCTATGAAAAGTGTCACCCTTGCCAATGATCTCATCGCCAATATTTAGACCAAAACGGCACCAACGGATCTCCCCCGTCTTTATTTTAACGACAGAATCGGTTTCTTCTGTGACCTTTTTAATCTCATTCCACTCGTCAAAATCTTTTTGCATAACGGCGAATATCCTACCATACCAAAACACAGCCCACATTTATGAGCTGTGTATAAATCGCCCGAGGTTTAGACTAGACCTTAATAGACACAGGTCTGATCAGTGACAACTAGACCTGAGCCAGAGGCTTTTACTGATTTTTTAATACAAGTAAGACCTCTGTCCAACACATCACCGTTTACATCAAAACTCGTAAGACCAGAAACACCAGGATAATCTTTAATTTTAGATAGTTTATCCTTCACGCATTCAGCATTAAGATTATCAGCACACGATTCAAAACCAAGAAAGTAAATCGAAACGGCATCGTAAGCTAGAGACGAGATTAGATCCGGTTCCTCATTGTACTTGGCAAGATATCTTTTACGAAACTCTCCATAAGATCGGTTGTCATCTGTCTTGTCGAGCTCGGTCAGGTTAATTAGCCCATCTGCATATACCCCCGCAGACTGATACAAATCACTTCCGACACTCCCACTGTGAGCAAAAAATTGCCCACTGACACCAGCTATTTTAGCTTGCTTTATCGCGAGACCAATTTCTTTGGGAAAGCCCGCAAAAATAACAACCTCACTACCTTTGTTTTTCAAATTAACAATCTGTGCGCGGAAATCTGTTTCATCCTTGTTATATTTTTCTGATGCAACCACATTCACACCGTACTTGATGATCTCTTTCTGGAACATCTCATAGACTCCGACACCATAATCAGAGTTCTGGTACAGGAATGATACAGTTTTTGGTTTAAGATGCTCGGCAATATATTTCGCAGCGGCGATTCCCTCAAGAGCAGAAGAATATTTGGTACGAAATATATACTCGCCCGCATTGGTTAGGCCCGGATTCGAAGTGGCGGTAGCAATTAACACTACTCCCGCTTTCTCTAGGACTGGAGCGATGGCAACACTCACTGCTGAAACGTCACAAATAATAAACTTTACACCCTGATCGATAAGCTTATGCGCAGCTGATATACCTTTAGTTTTATCAGCCTGACTATCTTCGTATATTACTTCTACCTTCCGACCATCGATACCACCACGTGCCTTAATTTCTTCTAATGCAAGTTCAATCACCTTTCGATTGTTCTCCCCATAGAAAGAAGAGGTCGATCCCGTCAGAGATAGAATAGCACCGATTTTTATGGAGCTATTATCTCGTGAGTTAGAACCAACTACCAAGATACTGATAAAGATAACTACTAAAACGGTAATTGCTATATATAGTTTGTTTTTCATATTTTACGACTCAAAGACATCTTGTCACAAGATATATTGTATTGTCTTATATATAATATTGCACTACAATTACGTACTGGTCAATAGAAAAGCCTTATTCTGCAACGTATAATGTCACGCTGGGGTGTACAACAGCTCAAGCTATTTGCAGAATAGGCTTATTTTTGTTATTATAATTTTGTACAAATTAATTGTACATTATATATGATTGACCAGGGTAAATTTAAAGATTTAGGCTTCAGCAAGAACGAAATGCTTGTGTATATTAGCCTTTATAATCTGAAAAAGGCCCGCGCTTCTGTGATTATGAAAAATACCAATCTACAGCGTAGTGCTGTGTACCCCACTTTAGATCAGCTAGTTAAGAGAAAGTTGGTCAGTAAAACACTGATTCGCGGAGTATATACCTATACGGTAAACGATCCGCAATCAATAGTGCGCGAGAATATGGATAGACTTAAGCAAGCGCAGGAACTATCCGAAGAACTGAAGAAATTTTCTCAGCTGAGTCCAAGAGAGGCTTCGGTCTACGAAGGCACCGATAGTATAATCAAAGTTTCGGACCAGACACTAGAAGTTGAATCTGGTGATACGGTTTATTTCCTCGGCCCGTCAAAATATGGACCCCAAGCTAATCTCGAAAACTACTGGTCAAACTACCACAAGAAAAGAATCGCCAAGGGTATCAAATGTAAAATACTTTATGACAAACACACGCCAAACGAAATCGTCGAAGATCGAAACAGTCAACCGCTATGTGAAGCAAAATATATGCCATTCGGGTTCGATTTACCGATGTGGACCACTATCTATAAAGATACGGTGGCAATGGTCGTACCCGGTGAAGAACCATTACTCGCATTCGTAATCCGCAGTAATAAAACAGCCCAGGGATTTATTGAGTACTTTAACTATCTATGGAACAACCAACCAAAAAAGTATTTTGAGAGTATTTAATTTTACAGCCCCCACCCTTTAATAATCTCCGCTTCATCCTCCTCACTAATAGATTTTTTATACTTCGTGCCTCTCACCCCTTTTACTCTCCTCTCACATTCCGCCCAGGTTTTATCTTTATGAATAACACCACCAACTAAACTGACATAAGAATAGGCCTTAATCTTTGAATTTGAAGAACTTTTACTTTTCTTTAGGGCTTTTTTTTCTTGGCTATGATCAAAATTTAAAACGTCTATCAAATATTTGGAAATCGGACCTCGATACAATTCGACTTCTTCACCAGACGCAAAACCAGAAGCAATCTCATCGCATCTTTCATTACCAGCGATGCCAATGTGGCCGCCGACATAATGCCATTTTATTTTTTCGTCTTTAGCGAGAGCGACGAGGTTGAGCCATAAATCTTTATTCAAGACTTCTTCTTTAGTCTTCGTCTGCCAATTATTCTTCTGCCA
>CAIJXO010000022.1 GCA_903824735.1 uncultured bacterium
GGGAGGTGGAACTTATACTCCAAGCCAGACTGAATGGGGACCAGCAGCTGCCAATAAAGCTGACAAGATTGATACCATCGAATATCCAACGGAAGAGATTAATCCTGAGGACATTCCATTCTAATAAAATTTATTAATTAAGATTTCGAAAATGACAAAACAGTGTTTCTTTTCACAGAATAATATCCAACATGTGGACTACAAGGATTTGGACTTGATCAAAAAGTTCCTTAATCCTCATGCCCGCATCATGGGTAGCAAGAAAACCGCCGTTTCTGCTCGTAGTCAGCGTCAGCTAGCTGAAGCAATCAAGCGCGCTAGATTCATGGGTTTGCTACCTTATCTTTCAAGATAGTAAGGCAACCGAATAAAAAATCATACGTAAAATAAGCCCTAGAAATAGGGCTTATTTTATTATAGAGATAAAGAAAACGAAATTGTCCCGTTACTTTTTGTTTGATATGTGTCATACTTCTTTAAGGTTTAGAAGGAGGATTCAATGAATAAGTTCTTGGTTTGCAGTGGAATTGGTGTGTTGTGTCTCGGAGCAGCGGTGGTGATCTACAACATCAAACACAACAATATACCACTGGCTATCGTGATGGGGATTGGGGCCATTTTCTTCTCTGCCCATTATTTTCTCCGCGCCAAGCAGGCATAGAGAAGAGATCCAAAACATCCGCCAACAGGCACGGAAAAACCCGCGATCTGAAGGCGGGTTTTCCAATTTAGAAATTATTTTTTAGCGCGTTCGACATATTCACCGGTCTGAGTATTTACGATAACGATATCACCTTCATTGATGAAAAGGGGAGCATTCACAGTGGCGCCGGTTTCAAGAGTAATTACTTTGTTACCACCGGTAGCGGTGTCGCCTTTGACGGCTGGAGGGGCTTCGGTTACCTTTAATTCCACTTTAATTGGCAATTTGGTACCAATCATCATACCCTCAGCATCGTCATCATCGTCGTTATTAAAGACAAGCACTTCGACAATGGAATTTGGTTTGAGGAACTTGGCCTGTACGCCGATTAGGGTCTCGTCAATTTTGAATCTCTTGGCTGGATCTTTTGGGTCAACAAACCAGAACTCGCCCTTATTGGTATATAGAAACTTGGCTTCTTTCTCGGAAATGTCTGCCTCCTCTACCTTTTCTGATTGGTGGAATGACTGCTCGGTAATTTTACCGGTAATCATGTTACGTAATTTGGTCGCGTTTACGGGCTTTCTCTGTTGCTTTCTAAAGACATGGGAAGAAAGTACCTCATATGGCTCATTGTTAAAAATAATACATTTGCGCTCTATAATTTCACTGTATTCAAGCATAATTCCTAGAGCATATCATACTTTACCCCCTTTATGCCAATAATTAGAAGAATTAAGGCAATGATGGACAGGGAAGGATGAAAGACCGCCCCAAAAGCCAATAAGGGGCCAACTGTCATACATACCAGCCAAAATTTTTCTCGACTACTCATTTTTTTATAATTCTGTTAGCTTACTTCTTATCTCTTTCAATATTTTTTCCGAAATTTTAGGATTTTCCTTTAGAAACTGTCGGGTGGCATCATAGCCTCGGCCCAGTTTCTTATCTTCCTCCTTCTCGGTAGTGGCCCATTCGTAGGAATTACCACTTTTCTTTATAATACCCATTTTTTCACCGAGTGCAATCATCTCGCCTTCAGTGGAAATACCTTCGTTGTACATCAAATCAAACTCGGTTTGCTTGAATGGGGCAGCCACTTTGTTCTTTACTACCTTCACACGGATTCTTCCGCCCATGATTTCTTCACCCTTCTTAATCTGAGCGATACGACGAATGTCTAAACGAACCGAAGTATAAAACTTCAGAGCCTTACCACCCGGGGTAGTCTCAGGGTTACCGAACATTACACCGATCTGCATACGGATTTGATTGATAAAGATGACGATAGTCTTGCTACGCGCGACGATGGCCGTCAGCTTTCTTAGGGCTTGTGACATCAAGCGAGCTTGCTTACCCATATGCTGAGCACCCATATCACCTTCGATCTCATCTTTTGGTGTGAGAGCGGCGACCGAGTCTATAACAATTACATCCATCTTACCGGAACGGACTAGGCTTTCGACAATCTCCAGGCCTTGCTCACCGTTGTCGGGCTGAGAAATAAGTAGTTCATCGATTTTTACTCCAAGCTTTTTAGCATATTCTGGGTCCATCGCGTGCTCGGCATCGATAAAGGCGCAAAGACCATTTAGCTTTTGGGCTTCAGCGACGACGTGGAGGGCGAGGGTAGTCTTACCGGATGATTCTGGTCCAAAGATTTCAATTATTCTTCCACGTGGTAAACCGCCGACACCTAGAGCGGCATCAAGACCAATCGAGCCGGTCGAAATCGCATTTACATCCACTCGCGCTTTATCACCAAGCTTCATAATGGAATCATCACCGAACTTTGTGCGAATCTCATCAAGCGTCGCATCAATGTTTGCGCCCCATCTGCTTTGGTTCCTTTTTTTCTTTTTTTATCATACGGTTTTTGTTAGCTATTAAGTTCGACTTGCCACAATCTCGACTCGACTGAAGTCAGGCGACCACTTACTTCATCAAGTCTATGGTCGACCCCGTTAAACCTGTCGTCAACTTTATCAAATCTCTCGTATACTTTTACAAACTCTTGACCGACACCATCGAATCTTTCCATCATACTCCCTTCTAACTTTTCGAAGTTATTATCCATTTTAGTTGATAAATCTCCAATCTTCTCGGACAAATCTTCGATTGTCATTTTTTTCTTTATCTTTTTCATGTCTTTAATCCTATCAGCATTCTTAAAGCCCGCAAGTGTGGATAACTTGACCCTGTTTTATTTGTACACTATTTCAAGTTTTTGTTCAGTAGTTTTACCAAAGCGATCCTCAGCCTTAAGCATTAAAACATTGTAGCCGTAGGATAAAAGGACCTTTTCACTAAAATTGCCGGCCTGGTCAACGACGATCGGCCGATCATTCAGACTAATTTCTTTACCGTTTTTAACCTGACCCTCGATACTGATTAATGATTCCGAAACAGCGATACCACTCGCTGGGGTAGAGATTAATATTCTAGGCCCAATGGCGTAGTTCCAGACTTCGTATATACCATAACCAAAGAGAATGACCAAAAAGAGACCGATGACCATCGCCTTAAGATAAAATTTTGTCTCGCGTCGGCTCATGTTTAGAATTCTTTAGGCTCGGCCGGTTCTTCGAAGCCGTTTTCGTCAATAAGTTTGTCGGCCTTCTTTTCAAGGGCTGCGCTTTCGACTTCATTTCCACCAGCGGAAATAACTTCACGGGGTTTAGCGCCATCACCTGGGCCAATCACACCGCGCTCTTCTAGCATATCGATCAATCGAGCCGCACGCGCATAACCGACGCGGAGTTTTCTTTGAATATAAGAGGTGGAAGCTTTACCAGCCTTTAGCACTTCTTCTTTAGCTGTATCGTAAAGCTCATCGTCATCACCCATATCGTCTTCAAGACCGCCTTCAAACAAAACATTCTTGTCGGCAGCTGTCTCGGTAAAGTTAATCGAATCACCCGGCACTTCATCTTGATAAGCGTCAATCAAATATTTCACCACCTTTTTAACTTCAGTTTCAGAGATAAAGGCGGACTGAATACGACTTGGCTTGGACATTTCACCACCAAGGTAAAGCATATCTCCAGAACCGAGCAATTTCTCGGCGCCGGGGCTATCGATAATCGTACGTGAATCGATTTGTGAGACCACCTGAAGAGCAATACGAGCGGGGATGTTGGCCTTGATGAGACCGGTAATAACGTTTACTGATGGTCGCTGTGTTGATAGGATAAGGTGAATACCGACGGCACGGCTCATTTGGGCAAGTCTCACGATGGCACTTTCGAGCTCTCTTGGATAAGTCATCATAATATCGGCAAGCTCATCGATAACGATAACAATGAAAGGCATGGTCTCGACGTTCTGCTTCTTCTCAATCGCTGGCGCTAGGACGTTCTTATGATAAGAATCGATGTCCTTACAGGCGTGCTCTTCGAGTAAGTCATAACGGCGGTCCATCTCTTTTCCGGCCCATTTGAGGGCAAGAATCGTCTTTTTGGCTTCAGTGATGACTGGGGTGAGAAGATGGGGGATCTTGTTATAGAGGGTCAATTCGACGCGTTTAGGGTCGATCATGATGAACTTTAGAAGCTCAGGCGAGTTTCGATAAAGGAGGGAGGTGATAACCGCATGAATGGTGACCGACTTACCAGAACCAGTGGCACCGGCAATCAGGACATGAGGCATCTTGGCAAGGTTGGCGACGTGAGTATCACCCGAGATACCCTTGCCCAAGGAAACGAGGAGTGGCTTATCTGACACATTAAACTTCTCTGATGAAAGTAGGGAAGCCAAGCCGACCGTAGTTTTGGTCGTGTTTGGAATTTCGATACCGACCAAGGACTTGCCGGGGATAGGAGCTTCGATACGGATAGGGTGGGCGGCGAGGGCGTAGGCGAGGTTATCTTGCAGGGAAACAATTTTAGAAAGCTTCACGCCTTCAGCCGGCTTAATCGCATAACGGGTGACGGATGGACCGATAGTTACCTCATCCATTTCGACATCGATGCCGAATTTTTGTAGAGTTCTTTTTATAATATTAGCGTTCGCTTTGATGTCCCCAGTACCTGGTTTACCACGATCGTTTTCAAGCAGTGAAAGTGGGGGAGCGACATAGGCTTTGTTGCTGTGATTTGGACGAACGGGAATGTCCATTTCCTCCTCTGTTTCCTTCTTGCTTAATTTGATTGGCTTGTCCTCCTCTTTTGTTTTAGCTACCACTACTTCAGGTATGACCTTAGTTTCTTTTTTTGGTTTGTCTTCTTCCGCGGTTTCCGCAATTTCGACATCGACTTCTTCATCATCACCTTCCTCTTCTTTTTTAAAGCGGCGCCAGAAGCACAAGGTGTCGACAGTTAGCTCAGCTTCAAACAAAATTAAAAGTGAAATCACCATCAAAGCGGCGAGTATAATAAGGGTCGCAGTATTGCCAAATAAATACAAAAATAGTCCGGACACGGCCTTACCGATATGACCACCATCGCGAGTCCACTCAAGTATTTTGGCAAGCGAACTAATGACGCCTAAACCGGAAATAAAAAGCAGTAAAGCGCCGATAGTTTTTAGTCCACTAAACTCGCGCTCTTCTTGTTTCAGGAACGACAAAGTTAACAAAATAAAGATAACCGGAAGCAAGAAATAGCCGACTCCAGAGAGCCAATAAAAGACGCCGTAAAGACTTTGCCCAACGACACCAGAAAGATCAAGTGAGGCGAGAACCGAAAGCACGGCGAGAACAAAAAAAGCGATGGCTAGGATACTATGTTTGGTCTCGCGCTTGAGTTTTTTTAAAGGATTATTTGGCAGGGAAAGGGAAGCTGTTTTTTTTGATTTTTTGGCCATATTTTTTCTACATTATATCATAGTGTTTTGTATTTACATCTTGCGCTTTCTATTATCCATTTACATTTTGCCCTTTACATTTTTTTACTGTCCGTTATATAATGGA
>CAIJXO010000023.1 GCA_903824735.1 uncultured bacterium
GATATCCACTTTATTCTTGATCTCCTCGAGGGTGAATTTCAAAACGGCACTCATAAAAATGAGTGAAGAAATCATGAACAGGGTGATGAACATAACGACAAGCGAAGATAGTGAGACAAAGCCGTTACGCCAAAAGTTCGTGAGACCGGAACGCAAAACTCTTTTTACTTTTATGAAAAACATATTTTTTATTAATTATAAGACATACCCCCCCGCTTTATCATCGCGGACTATTTTTCCATTTTGCATACTAATCACGCGCTTACCCAAAGCATCCACTACCCCACGGTTGTGGGTGGTGATAATCACGGTCGTGCCAAGGTCATTGATCTTTTTCAAAATCTGAATAATTTCAAAGGTATTACCGGGGTCCAGGTTTCCTGTCGGCTCATCGGCGATAATCACATCGGGCTGGTTCACAATCGCTCGGGCAATTGCTACGCGCTGTTTCTCTCCACCGGAAAGCTCGTGGGGAAAGCTGTAAATCTTTTTACCAATATCGACAAGCTCGAGGACATGGGGAACGTCGGCGGCGATTTCTTCATCGGTTCGGCCGGCGGCTTCCATGGCAAAAGCAATGTTTTCGTAAACAGTTTTATTTGGCAGTAAGCGAAAATCTTGGAAAACGGTGCCAATTTTGCGACGCAAATCAGTTACTTCTTTTCCAGTCAGTTTATGCACATTTACCGATTCATAAAACACGCTACCATCGGTCGGTTTCTCTTCAGCCAAGATCATTTTAATCAAAGTCGTCTTGCCCGCACCAGAATGGCCGACAATAGAAACAAACTCTTTGGGCTTGATCGTCAAAGTAATGTCCTCTAAAGCGACCGAGTCATCGGAATATATTTTCGAGACCTTATCAAAATAAATCATCCCTCTTATTGTATCAAAAATTGTTCAATGTCACCAGACAAGACCTCGTCCACTTTAGCGGTTTCGACGTCGGTACGGTGGTCTTTGACCATCTTATAGGGATGTAGCACATAAGAGCGGATTTGATTACCCCATTCGATAGCGGTGGTCTTCGAAACATACAGTCCTTTCTCGCGCGCCGCCTTTTCCTCTTCATTATGAGCATACAATTTACCCTTTAGGATAAGCAAAGCTTTGTCTTTGTTCTGGGCTTGTGATCTTTCACTAGTTGAACGCACAGCGATACCCGTTGGCACATGGATAATACGCACAGCGGTTTCTCTTTTGTTTACATTTTGCCCACCTGGACCACCGGCACGAGAAAGTTCGACTCTTAAATCAGTTTCAGGGATTGGTAGGTCTGAACTCTTCTCCAGTTTTGGAACAAATTCGATAAGAGAGAAAGAAGTTTGTCTTAGGCTTTTGGAATTAAACGGCGACAAGCGCACCAAACGATGCACGCCACTCTCACTCTTCATTTTTCCATACACATTTTTGCCGGACACTTCCAAAGTAATATTTCGATAGCCACCATGATCGTTTTCATTTTCGTCTAGGACTTTGTAAGACCAGCCTTGCTTGTCAAAAAAACGACAGTACATAAGCAAAAGCATTTTAGAAAAGTCTTCCGCATCGTCACCACCGGCACCTGAGAGAATCGTCAAAATCGCATCGCCACTATCATACTTCCCGACTCCGGCAATCTCCGCTTTCAGATCGGCAATCTGCTTGATCGTCGCCTGTGCTTTATTTTTATCCGCCCAAAAATCCGCTGAGTTCATCTCGGCTTCAAGCTCGGCTAGTTTTGCTGTTTTATCTTCCTTCTCCGACATGAGCCACCCCCGAGGATCGAACTCGGGACCCCATCATTACGAATGATGTGCTCTACCAACTGAGCTAGGGTGGCGTGAAATACCCTGACAAATCTTTTTAATCAAACCCGGACCTTCGTAAATCATCCCCGTAATAAGATGAATCAAATCAGCCCCCAAGTCAAACTTGATTTGCGCATCTTCATATGAGAAGACCCCGCCACAGCCCACAATCGTAAAGCGGTCCTTGTATTCTTTCTTCGTCATAGCAATGAGCTCATTTGAGCGAGTCCAGCAAGGCTTGCCCGACAAGCCACCACGATACTTTTCCGGAACCGGATCACGCTTATCAATCGTGCTGTAATCTTTTTGCAAATTACCAATAATCACCCCTTGCACATTATGCTGATCTAAAATACCAAGTAACTGCATGAAAACATTATCAAGAATCGTCAGCGGCATTTTAATATAAAGGGGTTTAGTGCGCGCGACTTTGTCGACTTCAATCATAAGTTTACCTAAAAGTTCGGGTGTAGAGAAAGCTTCCCCACCAAAAGCATTGGGGCAAGAAATATTTAAAGTATAATAATCACCGATACCGGCCTCGACCGCCTTTCTCAAACTAAAAAGATAATCCTCAATGCCCGCTTCGGTGCTACAAGTCTTACTATTATTTGTCCGGGCAAATGAGAGACCGATGACAAAATCTTTCATCTTCTGCTTTTTAGCGAGACGAGCTAAAACCGCTTCGATGCCATCATTTTTCAAACCCTTGTTTACTAAAATACTTTTACTAAAAGGTAGACGGGTTAGACGGGGCTTTGGATTACCTTCACAAGGCTGGGCTGTAATCGAGCCGACTTCTACCCCACCAAAAGAAAGTGAAGGTAAAACCTGGGTGAGATTTCCGTTGTAATCAAAACCGGCTGAAAGAAGAATGGGGGTTTTGTAGTACACACCATCGACAGTCTTGGAAATATCGGGGCCGCGATAGCCGTAAATCATAGCCAAAAAAGAACGGCCTAAAGAAAAACTGCCCATGAATTTACCAATGGCGACCATAAAATCATGGACACCTTCAGGGCCAAATTTGAAGAATAGAGGCTTAATAACGTGTTTATACATGGGAGCCATTGATCGGGATTGAACCGATGACCTCGTCATTACCAATGACGTGCTCTACCAACTGAGCTACAA
>CAIJXO010000024.1 GCA_903824735.1 uncultured bacterium
ACTGGCGTTTAGTCATTTAGCCATTATATCAGCAGTGGGGCGTGTGGGGATACGTCCCTTTTTGCATTTTCTTTTTGTAAGCACAAAAATAGCCCTTAAAATAAGGGTTTTATGGGACTCACTCCAATTTATTACTCCGCTTTCTCCTCCTTCTCTAAGGAGGAGTGGCGAGGCTTTGCGAGACGAGGTGGTTAGAAAATATTAGCAACGAAAAAGGGCGAGAGTCTGGGCGGACACTCTCATGTCTACCCTTTCTCTCGCCCGAAGGCGACCGATCAGCTCTGCTGGCCACGGCCCATCAGCCGCTGAATCTCTGCGAGCTTCTTCTCCTTGTAGCGTAGACGCCGACGGGCGTTGCGTGCAATGCGCTGGGCATCCGCCTTCGAATACCCATTACCCACATGATTGGCCACCCAGCGCCCACGAGAATCGAACTCAGCCACCTTCCAGTAGCTGGTCGGATCATTACTGGTCGCAAGCGCCAGATATGTCGGAAACTTTACCTTCATCTCAGACCTCCTTGTTTGAGTAGCTAAAAATATTATACAAATACGAAGAGAAATGTCAATCGAACTACTTCGAATAAAACTTCAGCCTCTTTTTAACAAAGAATGAGATCAAAAGTAAGATCAAGAAGAAAAAGGTAAATTTAAAGCCGAAAAAGTGGACAATATCGAGGGGTGATGGAGCAAGCTTGTCATATAAAATATCGATGACTATACCGTAAAGGATAATCTCCTGAAAAGACTTCAAATAGTAAAGGAGGAATAGGGCAAAAAGCACACTCACCCACCACGGACAAGTAAGAATGACGAGAAACAAGATGATGTCTAAGATTATTCTTTTCATTTTACAAAACGACTTCGACAAAGCTAAGCTCAGAAATATTCACCGGACTTTTAAATAAAACTGTTTGGAAAGAATCTTTATCTTGTGAACTAACTTTTTCGACAATACCAAAGACGTTTGGCGTAATTGATGGAATGACAATCACATCATTTTCTTTGACTTCAATTTCTCGTGGCAGAAAAATACTAAAGTTTCCACCGCCCCGATCCACCGCTTCGGCACTGACAGAATTAGTACCGAGGACCACTTGCCTTTTTTCTCCAGGCGACGAGTACAAAATTACTTTGGAAGAATTCGGGAAGACTTCGCTGACTTCGCCAATATAGACATTAGCATCGGCCATCACTTTGTCCCCCACTTTGACACCGTGATCAGTACCGATATCAATCGTCAAAACATCATAAAGATTCTGCGGTGGCTTTACTAAAATCGCTGAAAGGATCGTCCGCTGTTTGGTATTTTTACGCCCAAGTAAGTCTTTCAAAGTATCATTCTCAGTTTGCAAAATAGTGTTCATTGAGGACAGAGTTCCCGCTTCAAAAATCTTGGCTTGCATAGCCTGCTTTTCAGCCATGAGGGTCTGTTTCGATTTAAAATATTCCACGCCATTGGCGCTTGAGGCCGCAATATAGTTTTCAATCTTCCAAATCGGTTCAGCAATAAAAAATAGAGTCTTTTTAGCAACTGTAGTGGCTAGGATTATGAGAGCGATTATGAGGACAACAATAATGAGTAGGATCTTGTGACGGGAAGCCTTTTTGCGATTTTCAAAATTACTGCTTTTTTGGGGGTAATTCATCTTCGTTTTCAATTAAGACCTCACGATAGTCTTCGAGATTTTCCAAAATCACACCCGTACCTCGCGCGATCGCCGTCAATGGATCACTCGCGATATAAACCGGAATCCTTAATTCTTCATTCAAAAGTGCATCGAGTCCACGGATCAGAGCTCCACCACCAACCAAATAGATACCTCTCTGCATCACGTCAGCAACGATTTCGGGTGGAGTAGTTTCAAGCACTTCTTTAACACTCTCTACTAAGTTTGCAATAGACTGAGCCATCGCTTCACGGACATCGCTGTCGGTGATAATCACTTCGCGTGGTAGACCAGTTACCAAATCGCGGCCCTTTACTGGTAATTCCATGCTTTGCTCAGGCATAACCGAACCGACGCTGATCTTTATTTCCTCAGCCGTCTTTTCGCCAATCAAAATTTTAAACTCACTACGAATGTAGGCGATGATATCGTTGTTCAATTTATCACCAGCAATTCTCAAATTCTTAGACTTTACAATACCGCCAAGCGAAATCACGGCGATATCAGAAGTACCGCCACCAATATCGACAACCATGTTACCAACCGGGCTTTTAATTGGTAAACGAATACCGATCGCTCCCGCCATTGGCTCTTCTACAATATAGACCTCACGGGCGCCAGCATTACGAGTAGCGTCGCGAACCGCACGAATCTCGACATTAGTCACACCAGATGGCACACCGACGACAACACGCGGACCCAAAGGCTTTGGTGAAAGCTCTTCCGCCTTCTTCACCAAATAAGCAATCATTTCTTCGGTCACTTCAAAGTCAGAGATAACTCCGTCGACAAGTGGACGAACAGCGACGATATGCGGAGGGGTTCTACCGAGCATGGCTTTAGCTTGCGCTCCGACCGCCACCACACGCCCAGTCTTTTGATTCAAAGCGACGACCGATGGTTCATTCACGACAATTCCTTTACCAGCTAAATACACCAAAGTATTGGCCGTACCCAGATCAATTCCGATGTCATTCGAAAATTTACGATATAATTTTTCTTTTATTTTTTGGACAAAATCCATTTTATTAATTCTGTTTCTTTAATCATACTGACTGCTCCGGTCGCGCGTTCTTTCACTTCAAATTCGCCTTTCTCAATCGTCTTTTCACTGACAATTACACGCCAAGGGATACCCAGCAAATCTGAGTCGGCAAACTTCTCGCCAGCGCGAGCGTCTCTCTCATCACACAATACCTCGATGCCAGCTTTTTGCAAGTCGGCATAAAGCTTGGCCGTGACCGCCTCGCTCCTTTCACTACCGCTAATATCAAGCAAATGCACAAGGAATGGGGCAATAGCAGTTGGCCAGATGATGCCATCTTTATCAGAAAGGCACTCTACGACGGTACCCATAAGGCGACCGGGGCCAATACCATAACTACCCATGACAACGATTTTCTTTTCCCCTTTCTCATCAGGATAAGATAAATCAAAAGCATCGGAAAATTTAGCACCAAGGCCAAAAATATTTCCAACCTCAATCGCTTTTTCTTCTCGCAATTTCTTATTACCACATTCTGGACAAGAATCTTGTTCGGCGATTATTTCTTTGTTGACCGCCATTTTACATTTATCACAAATATAAATTAAATCTTCACCAGCATCAGAAATAGTTTGAAATTCATGAGAATATTTACTAAAGCTACCACCTGAAGCAAAGGTGATGTAAGTCCGATCACCCAGACCAGCTCTTTCAAACACATTCTTGTAAGCCTGCTTCATCTTTTCATAAAAAGTATCGTGCTCTTTCTGGTCGCGGGA
>CAIJXO010000025.1 GCA_903824735.1 uncultured bacterium
ACTGGCGTTTAGTCATTTAGCCATTATATCAGCAGTGGGGCGTGTGGGGATACGTCCCGTCTAAAACACTTGACTTTTAATGTGGGTGTGCTATACTTGTATTGTACTGTTGCAGCAACAAGGTTGCAGCAGGGCCAGAAAAAACGCAAACCCACGAAAGGGGTAAGCACATGCAGAAGATGACGACCAGTCCGCCGAACATCGCGCGCCAATCCGGCTTCCTTTATTATACCCGCGCCAAGTTCGGCGCCAGCCTGCTGACCGCGACCGGCCACGGCACCGACAGCACCGCCTGATCGACCGCCGGCCAGGCACGCGATTGAGAATTGTTACAACTACATCTCGCGCTCACACGCCCCGTCCGTACGGGCTTAGAGCCTCGAGATTGAACTGACAGTTCTTGATCAAGGATCTTGTGGATGGAGACGCATTATCGGTCTTCACGAACAATGATTCAGTCCTCGCGTGCGGGACAAAAAGGAGCAGTTTGGGAAACCCCCACGCTGCTCCGATTTTTTTACCAAAATTTTTAGGATTGACTTTACCAAGACTTGTAGTAGGGTTAGTCACTGTAAGGACGTAGCCACTTGGTAGTGGCTGCAAGAGTTCGATAACCGAGAGGAGAGTAAGAGATGCAGAAGAATCGATTCGTGCGTTTGTTGCGGCCGGCGGTGGGCGATGACCCCGAGGATGGTGCCGGAACCAGCGTGACCCCGCGATTTCCCGCCGAGGATGCCTCGAGCGGGACGGGTGCTGCTGCCGGAACGGTGATCGGTGGTCCGGCCAGTGTGATGGAGGATTGCTCGACCCAGCAGCCTCCGGCCGTGCCTCTGACCGAGCCGGCCGCGGAACCGGTGAGCGATGTGGTGACGGAGACCCCGCCGCCCCCGCCCCCGATCGAGCCCGCCGAGCCGGTGATCGAGCAGCCTGCGCCGGCCGCGGAAGCCACCGGTGGTTCCGCCGAACCGCCTGCCTGAGCCCGATGGCCCCCCGAGTGAATCCAGTCCGGATACTCGCGGGGGCCGCTTTTTTTATTTAAATTTTTCCACATCTAGCCCTTGACGGGCTATTTTTTAGTGTTAAATTTTATATATACCTTCAATGAGGAAGGAGATAGTAAGAGGAGGAGACCATGAAGGGTCTCAGGCCAGAGAAGGAGGAAGAGCCGGTTACGACCGCAGTTACACCGGCACCTCCGACTGCCGAGGGTACACCCCTCGTCGCCACGGAGCAGTAGCTTCTGACCCCCCAACACATGTTCAGAGTTTGATTCTCTGAACTCCCCCGGGATAAGGCCTGTCGCAAGACAAGGCACCCGGGGTGTTTTTTTACCCAAATTTTCCCCTGGCTACTGTTTTCGTCACGATTTGTTATAATATCTGTAGCATGAGTTCCATAAATAAGGAGAAAAACAGATGAAACATTCACCTGGCGATGTGGTGAAGGAAGTTCCTCCACCACCAGCGCAAGGCGAGCTCGCTCCGCCTAGAACGCGCTTCGACTTGCTATATGAAGATTTGTCCCACGAATCTCTCGAGGTCAGGACTTATTCCACGACAATTGATAAGCCACCTGAATCAGAGAGATAGGCCTTTGTAACGCGCCAGACTCCCCGCGGAGTCTGGCCGTTTTCTTTATTTCTAAAATCTTTGCTATACTACCTTCATGCACGAAACTGCTTTATATCGAAAATATCGCCCACAGACTTTTAAGGAAGTTCTAGGTCAGGACCATATTATTTCCGTTTTAAAATCCTCGATTGAACTCGATCATATTGCTCACGCTTATATCTTTGCCGGCTCGCGCGGAACTGGTAAGACGAGTGTTGCCAGAATCTTTGCCAAAGAAATCGGCACAGCACCCGCTGATATAACTGAAATCGACGCCGCTTCAAATACCAGTGTAGACAACATTCGTGATTTAAATGAGTCGGTCAACACTTTACCTTTTGAATCTAAATATAAAGTTTACATACTGGACGAAGCCCACATGCTTTCAAAGTCGGCTTGGAATGCATTGCTTAAGACCCTAGAAGAGCCACCCGCACATGCGATTTTCATTCTCGCTACCACCGAATCAGAGAAGATCCCAGAGACCGTAATTTCACGCTGTCAGACTTTTGCTTTCAGACGACCAACGCAAAAAGTCCTCCGTGACGTCCTTATGGCGATTGCTAAGAAGGAAGGTTTTATTCTTGAACCCGCTTCGGCTGACCTTGTCGCTCTTTTAGGTGACGGTTCTTTCCGTGATGCGCAAAGTATTTTGCAAAAAGTCATGGGCTCGTCTAAGGACAAGAAAATCTCTCTCTATGAAGTCGTCCTCGTCACTGGCGCACCAAAAGGGGAGACGGTTAACGGTTTCATCCGCGCCATTGATGAAAATAATCTTGAACTTGGTCTTGAATCGATTTCCAAAGCTGTCGAAGCCAATATTGATTTACTTTTATACTTCAAACTCGTGCTTCATAAAATGCGCTCGATTCTGTTACTCCGAAATCTACCGTCTTCAGCTGAAAAATTAAAAGAAGAAATGACTGACACCGATTTCAATTTCTTGAAAACTCTGGCCGACAAAAAAACTTCCAAGATTAATTCTGACACTCTACTTACTCTTCTAAATCACTACGATCTAGTCGTCAAGGCCTATTTGCCCGAGATGGTGCTCGAGCTTTTGCTGTCGAAGCTGATTATCAAGGAATAGTCTAAACCTCGGGCAGGTTATACACACCTAGATAGATCGTTCCGTTTTTGTTGTGGTAGGATGTCTGCCACTATGGAAAAAGATTTTAATATTTGGAATATACAAAAGAAAATAATTCATTCGACCAGCAAAAATAAACTGTATCATATGCGTCAGATTTGGTGGTGCTCGCTAGGTTTAAATATTGGTTCAGAACAGGATGGAACAGGCGCGGTTTTTGATAGGCCGGTTCTAATTCTGAAAGAATTAAGCAGAGAAACTTGTTTAGTATTACCACTTACATCTTCTCCCAAAAGACATGTTACTAGGGTATCTGTGGGTGTAGTTGAGGGTAAATCTGCTTCAGCATTATTGTCACAGATTCGTGTCGTCGATAATAAAAGATTTGTTAGGAAAATTGGCTTTCTCGATCAGCACGTTTTCGAAGAGGTAAGAAAAATCGCCAAAGCTTTTTACTTTGACGATTCTTCCTTTTTTCCCTCGTAAGAGGGCGAGCCCGAAGGCACTTGTACTAGAAGTATAGCAAATGCCTAATGCGAGTCAAGCGCTTGAAAAAACTCCATTTTTAACGTATTCTGTATTTCATGTAGCTGAGATTAAAGTCTTTTGCTATTAATTGGGGGATCGTCTAATGGTAGGACACATCCCTTTGAAGGATGTTATTTTGGTTCGACTCCAAGTCCCCCAGCAGTCTAGTTTTTTGTGCCTGAAGACCGAGGTGCGTGAGGTAGGGTAAAGATATTTTGGAAATACGGGAAGAGTGACCAAGACGGGTCAAAAAGTGGAAGCCCAAAATATGAAGTAAAATATAGGAAAGTTAGTTCGAGTCCAAGTGCCATCAATATCTAAACCCCAGCCAATTTTATTGCTCCAAATAAAACAAGGACACCTAGTACCGTCATGAAAGTAGTCCAAACAGTAGGATGCGAGTGGTGGCTTTCTGGTAGTAAATCGCTGGCACCAATGTAAAGAAAGAAACCAGAAAAGATTGCAAGTAGTATTCCCAAAGCTGCGTCATGTAGAGTAAAAAAGAGGGTAGAGATAACACCAAGAACTGGAGCAATCGAGTCGACAAGAAGCCAACGGAAAGCTTCTTTTTTACTGCCCTTATTTTTGAGCACTAAATTCACTGTGTTAATGCCATCAGAAAAATCATGAGTTAAAACCGCAATAGTGACAATCGCTCCAACAGCCGCAGAGACTTGAAAAGCCAAACCAATCGCTACACCATCTAGAAAACTATGAATTGATAAACTACCAGCTCCCAGTTTACCCCGAGGGTGAAGTGTCTCAGTGCTGTCATCATGATGATGAGTATGTAAGAAAATGAAACGGTCGAGAATCATATAAAAGACAAAGCCAACTGCCACAATTGAAGTGATCACAGAAATTTCAAAATGTTGACCGGCCAATTCAATCGCCTCGGGCATCAAATCAAAGAAGGCAACACCGATGACCGCTCCCGCACTAAATCCCAATATTAAATGTAGACGGTCTTTGAATTTTAAGGCAAACAAACCTCCCAATAAAGTGGCGACAAAGGCGCCGAGACAAATTAATATGATCATAATTTATTTATTAAGCTAATATGATACTAAGTATAAAGGATCTAAAATCTAATTGCAAGTAGATTGCACTTGTAATTAAGCTTGTTATATCATATAATGATTTTATGAAAAATAAGGTGAAAGAGATATTAAAAGAAGCTAAACTCAAAGTTACTCCAGCTAGGGTAGCATTATTGGGTATTTTTTCGGCTAAATGTCAGCCAATGAGCGCGGATAATGTTATAGCCAAACTTAAAAGAACTAAAATTGATAATGTCACTGTCTACCGCACACTGGCTAGTCTGGAAAAGGCTAACATAATTCAGAGAGTCGATTTACGAAAGGAGTCAGTTTATTTTGAACTGTCCAATCACCACCATCATCATTTTGTCTGTACAAGTTGCGGAGTAGTTGAAAAGTTACCGAAATGTAATGTCGGTCAAATTATTTCCAAATCCTTGAAACAGTCAAAAAGATTCTCGATTGTCAGAAGTCATTCTTTTGAATTGTTCGGTCTTTGTAAGACATGTGCTTAAATTAATTATGAAAAAACTACTGGCCTTAATCTTTATTACTCCACTTTTCCTTCAGGCTATACCAGCCCTAGCGCAAAATACTATTATTCAAGACAAGGTAACGATTGTTAGAGCCCAAGTTCTAGAGATAACCTCGGAGAAGGAACAACCAATTCCCGGCACAGATATTTCCGGTATTAACCAGGTTTTAAAAGCGAAAATTTTGGAGGGCGACGATAAGGGTGTAACTATTACTTTGAATAATGATTATATTAAACTCCAAAAAGATGAGGTTTTTTATTTGAGAAATGAAACGCGCGGCGAGGACGGTAAAAAGATTTATGCCGTGGCTGACCAAGATCGTCTGCCCGCCATTTATTTTTTCTTAATCTTATTTGTGGTGGCGGTCATTTGTCTGGGCGGTATACAAGGTATCCGAGGTTTAGCTAGTCTGGTCGGAAGCATGGTTTTGATTCTTTATGTTTTACTGCCAGCCATCTTACACGGCTATTCACCGATTTTAGTAACGATTGGTGTCTCATCTCTGATTATTATTGTTGGCTCCTATATTACACATGGTTTTAATAAGACGACGACCTCGGCTGTTTTGGGGATGATTGCTACTGTTATTTTTACCGGTCTTTTGGCTTATCTAGCGGTGCATATAACAAAACTCAGTGGTTTTTCTTCAGAGGAGGAAACTTATCTTAATTTAAATACCGGCGGTACTATTGATATGGTTGGATTATTATTCGGAGGAATAATGATTGGTCTTTTGGGAGTTCTTTACGATATTGCCATTGGTCAAGCCATTTCTGTCGAAGAGCTATATCATATTGCCCCTCACGTCGAGAAGAAGAAGATTTATAAAAGAGCCGTTCGTATCGGCCGTGAGCATATCGGAGCTTTAGTGAACACTTTAGCCATTGCTTATGTTGGTGTCTCTCTGCCTCTGCTCTTACTTTTCTATACTTCAAATGGTAAGGATGTCATTTCGCCATTAGCCACAATTAACCGTGAGATATTCGCGACAGAGATTATTAGGATAATTATCGGCAGCATCGGTCTGATTTTAGCAGTACCAATTACAACTTTCATTTCTACGTGGTTGCTGGTTAAGGAAAAAACAGTAACAGGTGAAGTAATTAAAAACGAAACTGAGAAACTTGAACATTTCCACCATCATCATTAATTATATTGATGACCCGTCTTAGACTCGAACTAAGTAGAAAATCTATATTTTAAGGGGTATAATGGAAAGTGAGGTTTCAAGAATAGCAGCAGTCTAGTTTTTTGTGCCAAGTGACCGAGAGGGGTTAATGGGGTAATATATAATCCAAGTTAGGTAAAGAGTTACAATATATAATGGCAGATTTTTTTAAAAAAGATGAGTCTGAGGTGGACTGGTTTGAAGGAGTTGGGGTACGAAATAAGATTCCTAGACCACCTATTTTTAATCAAAGGAATATTCCTGCTTGTGTTGCTCATGCCACAGTTACGATGATGCAAATGCACTGGTATGAAAAACTTGGTAAATTTGTTAATTTTTCACCTCGTTTTCTAGATATCATGTCATGGACTGATGATCTGGGAATTAATGATGGTCGTGATCCAAACCTTGTTATGGACCTTGCTTGCAATATCGGTTGTTGTACGGAAGATTTATTACCTAATGATACAACCTTACCGATTGAACAATATCGGAACAGAAATATTATCACACAAGAAATGTTGGACGAGGCTACTAAATACAAGCTTTCAAATCTTAATCTAGTGCCTGTTTCCCTTTTTAATGATAATATTAAAAATAATTCGGTCCCCGTGGAAAATAAATCAATAAGAGTAAAAATATTATCTTCAGTGTCGATTGTATTAGGAATTTTTTTCGGGTTATTTTCTATTTATTTTATAAAAGACGTCTTACTTGCTATCATTCTTTTAATAGGAGTCTGTGTCTTTGTTAGATTTTTAACAAAAAGAAAATTAGAGTTATTTTTTTCAGAAGTATTCTTACTGCTTTCTTTGTCAGTTACTTTTTTGGTGGTAAGATTTGATGGTTCGGTACATGATATTTTTATATTGGCTACACTTTTAATAATATCAGGTGTGCTAGCCTCGATTGGTCTTTTTGTTCCAGATTATTTTATTTCTACGCTATGGTTGGTTTTAAGTGAAAATCTTAAAACTAAGAAAAATAAAAAAGAGACGAATAATCTAGAGTCGTACTATAAAGAATTAGAGGATACAAACAAAGAAACCGAATGTGATATTAATCCAATGAATGAATTTTGGGTAAACCTGAGGGTACAAGATCAAAAAATATATAAAGATGTTAGTAAAGATATTTTGAGTATAAACGATCTTCATGTTCATTTATATGATACTCGCACACAACAACAGAAAGAAGAAAGACTAAACAAAAAATATAAGGATGCACTTCAACGTAGGGGGTTCTTACCTAAAGGAGCTTTTGGTTACATGCCGGTGTCTCAGTTTCTGGATATCGCCTTGTACCTTGTAATTATAGAAATAGGTAAATGGGCACTTAGACATCTGCTCGAAGATTTAGACACAAAGGTATGGGAATCTTTAAAAAGTATGCTAAAGAAAGTTTTTATTGCCGCCAAAGAAAAAACTAAAGAAAATAAAAAAATCTCGTTAGTAATAACGAATCAGGGGGAGGCTAGAGATATTGTGTTTCTTTTTGATAAAGGAATGACAATTGAACAATTTGAGAAGGGTCTTTCTTGTATGGAAGAGACAATAAAAGGAATTAGTAATAAAGACTTATCTGAGGAAGAAACCCCTTTGCCTTTAGTGTTTGAGTTTGAAGTTGGTGGGAATAAGTGGGTAGATAAGACCCCGGTTTATTTTAAAG
>CAIJXO010000026.1 GCA_903824735.1 uncultured bacterium
AGCGAAGATCAATATCGTACACACATAGGTGATGATGACAGCGATCAAACGTTTGATCTTAAAGCGACCAAACCAGAGAGTCAGAGGTTCAATAGCTGAAGCAATGACGATAGCGGTAAGCACTACGAGCACCAAATCGAGCATCTTATATACAATAAAAGCCAGGACTAAGATAACTAGAGTCTTGATAATAGTTCCAGAAGTAATGGTAATATTGAACTTCTTTTCTGGTAGTTCCATAAAAACTATATTATCACAGTTTTAGGATTTTCTCAAATTCAGTTTTATTGTCAAATCTGCCGACAATAGCCAGATTTAGCCCTTTATTTACAAAAATCTCGTTCGCTAATTTTTTGATTTCGGCGGCAGTAACAGAATTGATTTCTTTTTTAATCTCTTCTGGAGTCTTGATCTTCTCATTCATGATTTCTTGGAAACCATAAAACTTAGCTAGTGAATTTGAGGATTCGAGACCAAGATACATCGTACCGGCCAGATTCTGTTTCACTTTATTTAATTCTTTTTCAGATACCAATTCTGTCTTTAACTTATTTAGCTCACTCAAGATTACTGTTACCACTTCTTTGACTCGTTTATTGTCGACGCCAGCACTTACGGAAAATACCCCATGATCAGTAAAGGCATCCTGCCCAGCATTGGCATAATAACAAACCCCCATTTCATCACGTAGCTTTTTAAAAAGACGTGAGCTCATACCGGCATCAAGTACTCCCACAAGTAAATCCATAACTTTTGATCGCTTGTCAAAAATATCAAAAGAACGAAAACCTAGAACTAAGTGTGTTTGATCAGTATCCTTTTTGAAAAGTGAAATTTCCGGTTTAGTTTGATTTTCTACCACTTTCTCCTTCTTCCCTTTTATTGCCTTGGGCATTACTGAAAATATTTTCTTAATATCTTTCAGAACTTTCGCCTCGGCAAAATTACCGGCCACGATGACCGTGGTAGATTTAGCTTTGTAAAACTTATTTCGGTAATTTACAAAATCATCTCTCTTAAACTTTCGGATATTATCAGCTGGCCCAAGTACATCCCAACCGGCCGGTGTATTACCGTAAAGTAAATCGGTGAAAACCACCTGTACCTTACGTTGAGGCAGATCCTCGTACATGTTTATTTCCTCTATTATCACCCCCTTCTCTTTCTCGATTTCTTTTTCATCAAAAATAGGGTTCAAATACATATCCGAGACAACATCGAGTAATTTGTCGACATGAGAATATTCAGCTTTCGCATAGTAACCGGTGTATTCGTGACCAGTAAAAGCATTGTAAACCGAGCCGATAGTATCAAGCTCAGTGCTGATATCAGAATTGTGCGGACGATTCGTCGTGCCTTTAAAGCACATATGTTCGAGGAAGTGAGATATACCGTTTTGTTCTTTGGTTTCGTATTTGGAACCAGCTTCGACAAGCACAAAGACCGTAACTGTGGGACTACCTTTCATCGGTACAGTAATAGCCCGCAGACCATTGTCCAAAATTGTTTTTTTATATTTCATATTAATTCAACTTACTTTTTAAGTAGTCCGAAAGTTTGGCGGCCTCTACCCTCTCCTGCTTACCAGTATCGCGATCACGAACAGTGACGGTATTGTCTTTTTCAATTGTATCAAAGTCGACAGTCACACAATACGGCGTACCGATTTCATCTTGACGACGATATCTTTTGCCAACGTTACCGTTGTCATCAAACATGACCGCACCAAATTCTTTTCTTAGGGCCTGATAAATTTCACGAGCTTTTTCCACAAGCGCCGGTTTATTTTTTAATAACGGGAATACCGCCACCTTAACTGGAGCGACTACTGGTGCAAATTTAAGATAGGCGCGAACCTCCTCGTTCATGTTGTCTTCTGTGTAAGCACTCGATAGGATCGCTAAGATCGTGCGGTCAAGTCCAAACGAAGGCTCAATACAATGTGGCACAAACTTCTCCTTTGTTTCTTCATCTAGATATGATAGCTCTACCCCACTAAATTCAGAATGTTTCTTTAGGTCATAATCGGTTCGATACGCTAGACCATAAAGCTCGCTGCGGCCAAAAGGAAAATCAAATTCAAAATCAATTGTCCTCTTAGAATAGAAGGCACGATCGGCATCAGCGATTTCATTTTCATACACATTCACGGGATTCAAACCAATTTGTTTAGTCCAATCAAGCATCTCTTTCCTAAAATGTTCAAACGTTGGTGCCCAGTCTTTTGGGTTAACTAAATACTCGATTTCCATCTGCTCAAATTCACGGCTACGGAAAGTAAAATCGCGGGGCGCAATTTCATTACGAAAAGCCTTACCAATCTGACCCATACCAAATGGTAGCTTTGGATGGAAAGAATCGATAATGTTCTTGTAGTTTACAAACATCCCTTGTGCAGTTTCTGGGCGAAGATAAGAGATCGAGGAATCGTCTTCAACGGCACCAGCGTGGGTCTTAAACATCATGTTGAACTGGACCGGCTTGCCCAAGTCACCTTTCCCACAGTCAGGACATTTGCCTTTCTCAGCTTTGAGATCGTAGCCCTCAACTTTATCGGCACGAAAGCGCTTTTTACATTTATCACAAGTGACAAGCGGATCAGAAAAACCACCGACATGACCCGTTGCTTTCCAGACATTTTGATTCATCAGAATCGCCGCGTCAACGCCGTACATATCCTCGCGGTCGGTCACAAACTTTTTCCACCATAGATTTCGGACATTGTTTTTTAAAGCTGTGCCAAGTGGACCATAATCCCAAGTACCAGACAGGCCCCCATAAATCTCTGAACCTTGATAGATAAAACCTCGGCGCTTACAAAGGGAGACAATCTTTTCCATTAACTCACTATCTTTAGCTTTCATATTTTTACAGTATATATAATTAAAAACTTTTCACAACTACTTGACCACCGCTGATGAATCTATACGGAAATATGGGTCACTAGTCAATTCGGTGCTAACAGCTTGGAAAGCGTCGGTAACTGTCGCTCCGGTAAACACATCCCGGGCGATCAGGATAGCTTCGCCCACGATATCTGGTGTCTCACCAATCTGACTAACGCTTGGTACGACTGAAACCTGGAAAGAGGCTTCCCTAGCAGAAGAGACCGTACCCGCACCAGCAGAGACATTTCCTACCGCCCAAGTAATTTGGCCCGTGCCAGAATCATAACTAATTTTTTCTGAGCTTGGACTAATTGTATCAAGCCACTTCGTGTATGGTGGTAAAACGGCCGTTACTCTTGTTCCGGTCAAATTGTTCAATGGGTTTGTGACTGTCCAAGTAATCGTGTAAGTCGTCTCGGCTTCAGCCTTTGGCGGTATTGGACCCTTATTTGAGAATGGTCCGACATAATACAAAGCCTTGGCAGAAATCTGAGGGTTAGAAGTAACCTTGATCTTACGAGAATCGGCAAAAAGAATATTTTGAGCACTAGTGTTACTATTTATTGTCTTGCCTCCAACCGTAATCGCCATCGAGATCACCGGATTACTTAAACCAGAGCCAGTTACCGAAGCCGCGCTAAAACTACGTAAGGTAAACTTACTTTCACCACTTTGCCCCGGCTCAAGTGTCGCCAAAGTACGATCAGTGGTCTTGTCAAAAATAATAGTATTATCAAAAGAACGGTAAAATCCGCCGTCTACTTGCACCGCTGATTTATCGAGAGCGTTCCCGGCCATTTTAATAGCGATTGAAATGTCAGAAACTTGATATGGTAAATTGTTCTTCCAATTAACAATGGCTTCAATCTTATCGCCGGCCCCAGTCACATACTCTGCGGACTGATCGCCGTTTAGAGAAACATCAGCACTGACAAATGGTCGTCTGATAGTGACTGATGAGAAAGACGAAGTGAATGCAGTGTCGATTAAAGAGGTGTCTGCCGCTGATTGTGAGCCAAGACTAAAATTAAAACCACGTTCTTCCCCTTCTTGACCAGATACCATACCACTAATTTTGATCGTTCTCTTCTCACCTGGCGCTAAATCACCGATCAGCCAAGTATTACTTTTAGCAAAAGCATTTGGACTCGAATTACTGAAACTAAAACCAAAAGGATATGTCGCTTTTAACAAGAGATTTTTTATAACCGAAGTCGAGTTAGATGTAACCTCAACAGTAAAACTAACCGCCTGATTAGCATTAATCTCAGTTGGTCCACTCACCACAAGGCTAACGGGGGCCGAGGTAATTAGGATAGGCACCACCTTAACTTTATTAAAAAGAGAGTTCGAACCAGCAACTTTATACTCCAGAGTCATACTCAAGTTTTTCTTTTCGTTCTCAGCTCCAAATAGTACTACCTTCAGATTCTTCTTGGCTGTCTTACCCGGTAAAATGTCCCCTAAAAATAGCTGATTGCGTTTGACTGCGGTAGTGAGATCGGCGGCATTTACCACCCCGGCTGGAAAAACCACATTTAGATCAGCGGCGAGAAGTGCGGTATTATTATCATTCTTTACTTCGATCTCAAATGACAACGCTTCCCCACTTGCCACAGAAACCGGTGCCTTGACGGTGATAGCAATATTATCACCAGAGACCACATTACCGCCGATAAAAAACTTATAGAAAACTACGCCCAAAGCTAAAATGAAAAAGATAACTGATCCAATTAGAATCTTAGTCGCAAGCGACATACCCTTCTTTGGTTCGGCCATCTGGCTAATATTGGCGCCTGTAAAACTTGGGTTTGTATCTACCTCAAGTCCGACACTGCGAATCGGTGATTCTGTAGCCCGACTGGCAAATTCACTATTATCCCAATCTTCTGGAATATTTGACGCCCGATCATGAAGCTCATGTCGTTTAATCCTCTTTGTCACCTTGTCTTCTCGTGAATCCAAGACTTTTTCAAGCTGACTTATTTTACTTTTTGGGTCTTCGTACATCGAGGTAAATTATACCACAAAATCCTAAAGATGGGTTTCTTTTAGAGATTTATTAATCTCGAGAATCGCCTTAGTCTTAAGCTTGGACATATTTGTAAGTAGCTCCTCGGTAAAATACGGTGAAGCGATAAACTGATCAAATTCTCCCAAATTCCCAATATAGCCCAAGCAAGATAATATACGCAGGGCCAAGATGCACTCAAAATTCGCCAGACCTTCTCGGTTCAACTTTTCCTGGCGTAAAAAAGCCAAACCCTCGTGCAAATTAACAAAAAGCAAATTGTTCTTCTCTTCACCGTGCAAAAGCCTAAGCAGTAAAGAAAATATACGAGAAACTAGTAAAAACTTTTCTTTATCAGTTTTAAGCAAATCACTGAGTGTAAAATTATTTACAGCAGAAGTCAGTCTCCAGATTTCTTTCCCCCGAACCAAAGCGAACTGACTGAAGGAAAAATCTTCTAGGTTGTAACGCAATTTGGACTTTAGCAACCGAGAACTCTGCGCGGTTGTTTTGATTAATCCAAAATCTTTGGTGAAAATAAAATAAAGCTTATTAGCTTCGCCAAAATTGACACTTTTTAAAATAAAGCCGTCGGTTGTATAGATCGCGTGCATCTATTTTATGATTTTCAATTCAAAATTAATCTCATCCACCTTGACTAAAGTACCGCCTTCGACGTTTTCAAATACAATACCCTTAAGCAGAGTGGTCTTTTTAATTTCGGCTTCAAACTTTTTCACTAGATTTTTTCCAGCTTCATCAGTCTTAATCTTTAAAGATACCGCGTCATTTGGATTAAGATTTTCTTGCTTACGAAGTTCTTGGATGCCACGGCTAAGTTCACGATACTGCCCTTCAGCCTTTAGCTCTGAAGTAATATTAGTGTCGAGCTCAATTGGATTGGCGATTGTATTGTCGAGTATTACTTCTTTAACGTTAACCTCGTCTTTAATTAAGCCGAAATACTTATCAGACAAACTAGTCTTAATCTTTAGACTCGATAATGGCTGACGGACTTTATTGCCAGACTTCGAGCGTGCCTCGAGCCCAAGCGAAACAATCTTTCTCACCTCTTCCATATCAGAGAGCACTTTCTCTTCTTCAGTAGACAATTTGGAGACAGTTGGCCAGTCGGCAAGGTGTACGCTTTCCTTTCCATCACAAGCTTTAACTTTTTGATAAAGTTCATCGGCGTAAAACGGCATCGATGGTGCAATTACTTTTGCGAACTGCTCAAGCACATAACGGGTTGTCTCGATGGCCTGAGTTTTATCTTTGGCATCATCAGATTTGAAACGATCACGTGAACGACGTAGATACCAGGTTGATAGGTCATCGACAAAATCTCCTATCGGTCTTGTGGCTCGATCTAATTCGTACTTATCGGTTGCTACAGTTACATCATTGATTAGCTTGTTAAGCAGAGCTAGGACCCATTTGTCCAAAACATTTTCGGAAACCGGTACAAAATTCTTGACCGGCGCGGCGGTGTTTTGACTATACATCTCATAGAAAGAGTGGACATTATCGAGACGAGAAATAACTTTTTTCAACACCTCATCGACACCAGTCTCAGAGAAACAAAGGTCTTCAGCTTTCACAATCGGCGAAGAAAGCAGGTAGTAACGCAGAGCATCAGCGCCATACTTGTCGACGACAATCATTGGATCTGGATAATTCTTCAAATGCTTAGACATCTTCTTGCCGTCGGCCGCTAAAGCCAAACCATTTACCACGACGTTTTTATATGCTGACTTACCAAAAAGTGCCACAGACAAGACGAGCATGGAATAGAACCAGCCGCGAGTCTGGTCCAAACCCTCGGCGATAAATTCGGCTGGAAAACCAACTGATTTTCTTAAAAAGCCTGGTTCGGGGTTAAATTTATCCAGGTTTTCAAAAGGATAGTGACTTTCACCATAAGGCATAGAACCGGACTCAAACCAGCAGTCAAAGACTTCCGGTACACGCTTCATTTCCCCGCCACAAGTACATGGGAACACCACTTCATCGATGAATGGTCGATGTAAGTCTAATTCATAATTATGATTGTGTGGAATCGGTGCGAAGTTTAGGTCTTTGACTTCTGAGTTCTTAATAAAATCATGGGCACGTAGGCGCAATTCGCTAGACTTTTCTCTATTTAGACCCTGGACACCTGCAAACATCAGACAAGCTGGAGTATTGTGGGTGACGATCAAAATATTTTTGCCTTCATGTTTACTATTTATATCGTAAACAAATTCCGTCATGCGGTTTTTGATTTGATTATAGTTTTCGCCGCCTTCTGGCGCTTTCTCAAATTTCTCAATGGCCGATTCGAAAAGTCGCTGATAGTCAGCATCACTCTTGCCATCAAGTACGCCACCGTAAACTTCATGGATTCGATCATCGGTAATTATTTTGCTCTGATCAAAATTTAAGACTTCAGCAATGATTTTAGCGGTTTCTTGGGTACGGATAAAAGGTGAAACGTAAATCAAATCAATTTTCTTACTCTTAAGCTTCTCTGCTGTCTCTTTGACCTGGGCTCTGCCCTTGTCAGTCAGATGATGTGGACGCTTTGGATCAGAACTGATTACACCAAGGATGTTATTGTCGGCTTCACCGTGACGTACGACAAAGAAATTGTTGCGTCCACCGGTCTTTTTCTTCAAATCATCGACTGAACCGATAAATTCTCTGGCTTCACATTTATTACATTTCCAAACTGGCAATGGCGCACCCCAAAAACGTGAACGAGAAATTGCCCAATCACGCGCTCCCTCAAGCCACTTACCAAATCTTCCCTCTTTAATATCAGCGGGTACCCAATTAATTTTTTTATTAGCCTCGACTAATTTATCGCGGAACTTGGTAACCTCAACAAACCAAGATGAAGACGCGTAGTTTAAAAGTGGAGTATCACAACGCCAACAGTGTGGATAGGAGTGAATTAATTTCTCTTTGGCGAAAAGTGTTCCCTTACCCGCTAAGTATTTGATAATCTCAATATCCGCTTTCTGATGATCAGCTTTTGGTTTGACGTCCTGATCGGCAAAATCTTTTACTTCTGCTTTAAACTTTCCATTTGTGCCGACGTGCTGAATAAACGGCAGAGATTTTTCCTTACCCAAATTCATATCGTCTTCACCAAAGGCCGGAGCAATATGAACAATACCGGTTCCGTCTTCAGTTGTAACAAAAGGCGCACCGTAAACTTTGAAACCGTTCTCCAAATTCTTCGTCTTACTGTTATTATAATAGTCAAAAACCGGCTTATAACTCTTACCAACAAGTGTCTCACCTTTAAATTCAGACACGATAGCATAATTTTCTTTTATCACCGCCAGGCGAGACTTGGCCAGGATAAACAGATCCCCAGATGGCATCATCTTTATCTTTACATAATCAACTTCTGGACCAACAGCTAATGCAACATTACCCGGTAGAGTCCAAGGGGTAGTGGTCCAAGCTAGAAAATATGTATTGGCCTCGCCGACAACCGCAAACTTAACCGTCACTGAAATATCAGTAATATCTTTGTACCCCTGATTAACCTCAAAATTCGAAAGAGTTGTCTCACAGCGCGGACACAAATGCATGGACTTGAAACCTTCATAGACAAAGCCCTTTTTATTCAACTGACTAAACACCCACCAGACACTCTCGGTAAAAGAAGCGTCCATGGTCTTATAATCATTTTCCATGTCGACAAAGCGTCCCATTCTTGGTACGACTATTTTCCAGTCATCGACGTAGGTCATCACTGTCTTCTCTGCAGCGGCGTTAAATTTCTCCACGCCGTACTCTTCGATATCTTTTTTACTTTTCAGATTTAACTCTTTTTCGACAATGTTTTCGACTGGTAAACCATGACAATCCCAGCCCCAACGACGTGGCACGTGTTTTCCAAGCATGGTTTGATACCGGCCGATAAAATCTTTCATGGTCCCAGCCAAAAGATGTCCGTAGTGAGGTGTACCGGTCGCAAATGGTGGACCATCATAAAAAACATACTCGCCTTTTGGTGAATCTTTTTCTAAAGACTTTTTAAAGATTTGTTTTTCCTGCCAGAAAGCTAATATTTTCTCCTCTTTTTCAGCTCTGGGGCTTTTTCCGACTTTATCCATAAGTAAAATCTATTGTAGCAGATTACATTCTTTTTGGCACCTTTATACCAAGCAGATTAAGGCCGTTTTGCATGACGGTCAAAAAAGCGGAAGTTAGAGCAACTTTATAAGGAGAAGTCGAATCAGTCTTATCGACAATCTTACCTTGGGCATAGAAAGTGCTAAATTCGCTAGCCAACTGTGTCAGGTATAGAGCCAAATAATGCGGTGCATATTCCTTCCCCGCCCTTTCGACGATTTCTGGAAAGCGATAAATAATTTTCTCAAGATTTGAAATATCTGAATTTACTTTTTGAAAATTAGCCTTAACTTTTTCTTCTTTCGCTTTTACAAGTATCGACATGGCACGGACACAAGAATATTGAAGATATGGACCGGAGTCACCCTCAAAAGAAATAGATTTATCGAAATCGAAAATAATATCTCCGCCTGGAGCTTGTTTCAAAATTGAATACCGGACCGCTCCCACGGTAACTATCTCAGCCACTTCGGCTTTATCTTTATCAGACATTTCCCGCTCCTTCATCTTTTCTAAAATATTTTCTTTGACTTGCTCAAGTAGAGAAATACCAGTGATCACATTGCCCTTTCTCGACGACATTTTCCCCGAAGTAAAGCGCAGCATTCCATGACCAATATGAATTGTCTTATCTTTTACCTGTGGTCTCAGTAATCCAAGAACAACTAACAAGACTTTGAAATAATCATTCTGTTCGTTACCGGTAATAATGACTGATTTATCGAAATTGTATAATTTTGATTTCTTTACCCCAAGTCCAAGCTCTTTAGCTTCATATGTCGGCACACCTTTAGAGTTAACAAAAACTCTAGTATGCAGATTGTGATTTTCACCCTTAAAAATCAGCGCCCCCTCACTCTTTTCAAGAATGCCGCGTTCGAGACCCTCATTGACCGCCTTAAGAGCATCAGTAATAACTTCACTTTCCCAGAAATTTCGCTTGAATTTTGTATCCAAACGTTTAAATATTTCTTGGAAATGTTCAATGCTTACTTTTCTGCCCCACGCATATAGTTTATTTATCTCCTTATCCGCACCCTCAAAAATCGTCCTATTTAGATTGTCTATTTCAATTTTAGCTTCGGGGATAGTTTCATAAGCGGTCGAACCATCGACATATGATTTAGCCCAAAAAGATAGCTGCTGAGAAGAGCTTAGTTTTTTAATTGAGGCTACTTCATCCTTACGTTTCAAGACCGTGTAAATAGATTTGGCGACATGAAGACCGACATCGCCACCGTATGAAACACGAATAATCTTGGAGCCAAAAGCTTCAATTATTCTCGAGGTCGCTTCACCAATCGAATTGCTCATCAAATGTCCGATATGAAACTCCTTGAACGGATTTGGATCTGTATATTCAACTATTGTCTTCTGACCTTTAAGAATTTTATTCTGCCCAAACTTTTTTCCTTTCTTAATAATCTCCTTAGTCTGAGACTCGAAAAATTTATCAGTTAAATAGAAATTGATGAACCCTGGACCAGCTACTTCAATTTTAGAAATATCTTTTGATTTTAACTGATCAATTTTATCAGCGAGACTTTTAGCAAACTCGACTGGATTCTGTTTTATCTTTCGCGCCAAGATCAGTGCCACGTTTGTCGAATAATCACCATGCGAAAGTTCGTCTGGGTGTTCGACAGAAAAAGCGGGTAAATCTTTGGCCTCAAAACCAAGTTCAGCTAGAGCCTTACTTATTAAACTGGAAATATCGTCTTTGATCATTTAGTTCTTACATAATAACATAAAAAGACGCTTTATTTATCTATAAATATCGTGATTGCCAATCTGAAGCAGGGCTACTTCGTTTGCAGACAAGTATTTAAAGACGATACGTATTTCATAATTCACCGAAAAACTATACAAGTGTTTGAGCGCACCATGAAGTTTATGAACCCTTAGTTGCTTGTGGTATCTGGGATCACGAAATATATTAATTTTTTCCTGAATTTCATTTTGCAAATCTACTTCTAGTTCGTCGAAAATTCGAACGAAAGAAGGCTGATAGCCAATTTTTAACATGGCCTATTTTAGCTTTTTTACCAAAGTTCGCAAGTCCCCATGTAAAGTCGGCTCTTTCTCCGCCCTAAGGACAGCTTCTACCGCTTCCTCTTCAGACATCCGACGCAAAGCTTTACGCACGACGTCGGCTTTATTCGCCGCTTCGCCACTTTTGACCATTTGATCAATAAATCTTTCTAAATCTGGGGTTAATGGGACTGATATAGTGCTCATGTGATTTGTATGATTATTTAATATGATATTATCATACATAATACAGGAAAAGGATGCAAGCTTAAAAGCAATGATGTATAAAAGAAACTAACCCCCGGTTCGTTGCAACTTGCGTCGCATTGAACCGAGGGCCAGAGTATCCGAGAGACACAGGATCAGGCTAGCGCCTTCGCCAAAGTGTCAGAGGAGCTTGAGAACCGAAGAATTGCGAGAGAACACCTGGGAGCCAGCATTCCACTCACCCGGATATTTGACGGAGGACGAGCGAACGTCCCAGCCATCGTCACTCCAGCGCACGCGCACCGCCCGCAGCACACCAGCCGATTTTTCGACGTAGAAGATGTTCGCCTGACCATCGGTCAGAAGAACACCCGGTTCGCCATTCGGCTGTTGTGCCATCAGACTTTTGACTGCTGGCATATCCGTCTTGTAGACCGGGCGGAGCTCAGTGAGAATCGGCCGATCAGCAGAACGCTTCAGCAGCCTACGTGCCGAGACTGCATAGCCATCGCGCGGGACGACGACTTGGCTCCCGAATTCGTCACGGACGGAGTCCGAGACGAATGAGATCTTCACCTTGGCTGTAAGGCTGGTATCGACCTGGAAGTGATCCTTCATGCCGAAGGCCTCCTGCAGAGCAGGAATCCGAATTTCGTCGTTGACGAGCTCCAGGATCTTGGCGACGGTTTTATCCACCTTCTTCGTTACCGCCGCGACCCGAGTCCGCACGCCAGCCTTGAAAATCCCGATGGCCTCCTTCGGATTGAAGATGACCCACTGGGCCTCCTCTGTCGTAAGACCGTCGAAATGTTCTTGGTGCTCGACAAGCGTCCCCGCGAGCTTAGGAATCTGATTTTTAGTTGCCATTTTGGCATCTCCTATTTTTTCAGATTTCTGCATACTGTCTCGAAACGTTGTGTTTCGCCACAGCTTTATAGATACTTAATCAAAAATACCCACAAAGCTGTGGCGAATTCGCAACTATGTAAAAGTTCTAGTCTAGGGGTATTATACACCTAGACGGCCTAAAAGTCAAGGGGTCGTAATGTATCATGAGCTTGTCATCACTTTTGTATGATCTTTCCATTTTAGGTTGAGTTTTCGGGGTGCTTTATCATATAATGTCAGTGTTTCGTTCTTTGAAATGCTAGTGGAACGAGTGGGGAACCTACTTAAGTTTAGGAGTTAAGACTTTTCACTCTCCCCATCAGGATTTTATGAGTCTTGATGGGGAGCAGTGTAAAAGTCGACTCCTATTTAAAAGCTTAGTAGCCAAATTCATACATGAACGAGAACACAACATTAAAAAAAGGTTCTAGTATCGCGCACTGGATTAGTTTACGAAATCTTCCTAGGATGAAGATAAAGAAACGTGGATACATTGGCGGATGCATACTCATCCGTTATGTTATAACAGTTGATGGTCAGATTTATTTTATACAAAATAATTAATAACCATTGGAACTAATCTATACTCCACTAGCATTTCAAAGAACGAAGCCGTAACCCCAAAAAAGAGTGGGTTATCGAATAATGTGAGGATATGAAGATTGTTAGTTATACAAAAATAGTCTAGTATGTGGGAATAATTATTGAATTTTGTCTTTCCGAATTAAACCCATTTTTCTTAAAATGGGTTTCCGACCGAAGCCCCGCTTTTCCATACTGTTCAGATACCCCCGCGCTCAGAAAAAATCGGAATGGGCAAAGCGGGGCGAGGGCGCTCGGGATGCGAATACGTGGAGCATCCCGAGAGACGGAGGCTGACGAGCCGAGTCGGGGTCGCGGAATTTTTCAGCAGAAAAATATCCGTGACACGCCGAGTCTGCGAGGCGTTACCCTTCAGGAAACATCGTCCGGATTCTGCTCAAAATAGTTTCGAACTTTGTCCAACAAACACCGCCCAAAAAATTTAGTATCGAGCACGACCAGGGTGCACTAATGGGTCACCAAGTTAAGATAAAAAATGACATCTGTAGATTCAGAGAAATTTGGAAACTATATTAAAACCCAAGAACAAGCTTGGTTGGATATATTTTCGACGTATATTCCAGAAGAAAAAACTATCAAAATAGGCAATGGCTTTGGTTATTTATCAGAGTTAGTAAGACCACTAACAAAAGAGCTGTCCGTTCTTGATATTAAAACTTACCCCTTAACTATTAATAAAGACGTGGTTCAAATTTATGATGGTCTTACTATTCCATACCCCGATAAGTCCTTTGATACCGCTATAATCGTTTTTACACTCCATCATATTCCTCAGAGTAGAAAGTATTTTCAAGAAATCATGAGAGTTACAAAGAAAAGGATCATTATCCTTGAAGAAACATACGATAACATTTTTCAGAAATTACATCTTTACTATCGTGACTGGTTAATAAACAAAAAAGCAGAACAATCCTGTGGTCTCCATTGGAAAAGTTATTTTTCAAGAAAAGAATTGAATAGGCTCATCAAATCAAATAAACTTATAGAAATATATAGACTAACGAAAAAACACAAATCTTACTTCAAAGAATTAGCCATCTTGGACATTCACCCTTGATCTACATACCTCGCCTTCCCTCACTAAAATGTACTACAATACCTTTACAATAAAATTCTACCCATAAAATTCTTCCGGCTTTATTCCACACTTTGACATCCTTTCGCTGGCTTGCTTGAGAAGAGGATTAAGTTTATTCCAAGCCTTTGCCCCTATTGCTTCTATGTTAATCTCGGCATCGACGAGCTCGGTGATCGATCTGGTTTTAGGATTTCTTAGCAAGTCCAGGTGATACTGGTACAACTTATCGTATAACTCCTTTTCTTTGATGGTTTCTAAAATTTTAGCGACCAATTCTTGGTTTTCATCTATAAATCTTTTCCATTCGGGACCGTACTGTTTTTCCATTCTACCAAGATATACCTCACGATTTATTGATAGATCTGGTATTAATTTACTTGTTTGAAGTGAGGAAAAAAGGAGGTGGAAATTGTTTCC
>CAIJXO010000027.1 GCA_903824735.1 uncultured bacterium
ACCACTTGGGTCACAGATATAAATCATTGTAATTTAAATTAAAAGATGTAAGCTTATTCTAGAGGCTCTTTACATGAAGTAAGGGTCTAACCAAGAATAGGAGTGTTCACCATGGCTTCGTCAAAAATGCCGGCTAAATTCGTGTTGGTGCCTGATTGGGCAATTGCTTTGCAGGGAAAGATCGCCTGCAATCTCAGACCCGAACAAAGAAGTCCCGAGGTCATTGAGAAGGAGAAACACTTGACCTGGATCGACGGTTACTACGTCGACGATTCGGTGAGCAGGTTCCTCCACAGGCTTCGTCGGGGCGCAACCGTAGCTATCCTGTTTCAAGGCTACGGCACTGAGGTTGGATCTGCGATTATCAAGCTGGAAGGCGTATACTGGACGGATGAATATCTGCCGAGACTGGATTTTGTTCATCCTGCAGGAATGGAGAAGGTCAACGGCTGTCCGAACTTTTGGGGATCTTGTCTTCTGGCAATCATGAGTGTTCCCAGCGGTTCGATGGAGCAAGCGGAGCTTGGAGAAAACTTGTTCAGAACCATTGCCGAGGCTCAACACCGCCTGACCGAAAGGCCAAAGTGGACAAAGAAGACAAGGGCGAAGTGGATTACCAACGCGCCCTATCCCCCTCCGAAGGAAGTAATTTTCACGGGGGACCAAGCTGGCTAGACCGCTCATCACGAGCAGAGAAGACCCTCTGCCTCGGTGGTAGAGCGGTTTTCTTTTGTCTAAATTACGTATTCACGACCACTTGAGTCACAGATTTTTTGTTCAGTCGCAAGTTGCATTTTATATACGAAAGAGTACTCTAATAGATAGAACTGGATCTATCACATGTCGAAAACATAGGAGGATAAAATGCCGAAGCAATTGATTTCATTAGTTAAGGTCAGGCGTAGACCGATATTTTTTCCGAGCATCAAAGGGGGTTGCTACTTTCGAATCAAAGGCGTCAGACGCAATTTGATTTACTACAAGTCCACGAAGGGGGCACATCATCCTGTCTTGTCGAATGGAACAATCTCTCGGCGGATACTTAAACTTGCACACGTTTCCCTTTCGACCTGGGTGGATGTGCTCAAAGGCAAGGAAATCGGAATTGGGGACGGCGCTTGGGAAGATGAAGAGGCGTCAAGATGAGCCGCTACGGAAAATTTGGACGCCGTGTGGTTCAAGAAGACCGTTACGGACTTTTCATTCACTTCTGTCAGCTAGCCAGGCTTCGTCCTTCAAAACACACCAAGTACAAGAAGGGTGACGTAGTGTCTGCAACAGCCGGCGGAAGCTCATTGCAGGGTGGACCAGCTAAGGTCTTCACCAACGCCGTGGACTGGGAGCTTTGGCTGTAGACTATCACTCGAATATACGGAGACACAAAAAGACAACAAGCCTATTGATGAAGAGCCTATGCTTTTCACGGTAGGCTTTTCTGATACATAAATTCTAAAAACCCCTTTATATTCCCCACCACTCGATTCCAATTCACGACCACTTGGGTCACAAATATAAATCATTGTGCTATTGACAAACCAAGTATAGTTTGCTATACTTTAAATTAAATTGAACATTGTCAGTTAGGTAGTATCAGCAACCACATATACATCGAAAGGATGCGAAAACGTGAAAAGTGTATTCTTACGCAGCACGGGGAACTACGAGCCGGAGGGGACTCCAGTCAAGATTAACTTCGAGGGGAAGATCACCCGCGGCACGCTTGTCGATTCGAACAGCGACAAGCGCATCGTTTTGTACAAAACAGCCGACGGCGAAAATCACTGGACCCACGAGAGCCGTGTGACCCTCGACCGTCCCGAACTCGCACCGACGGTTTGCAGACGTATTTGAACCCCGCAAGACCCGCTGGAGAAGCCCCAAACTTCCTCACGGTCGTGCGGGGTTTTCTCATGCTCAAATTTCCTAATCAAAAATCTTTACCAAATACTCATCGATCTCGCGCTGGTCAAGATCTGACAAATTTCTACCATCATCATGCAAGTCCGTCGCTAAATCGACACCGACAAAGCGCCAGTGCCATGGTTCATATTGATAATATGCATTGCCCTTTGGATACGAAAGCACAAATCCATATTTATAGGCATTAGACTCGAGCCAGACAAAAGACTCGGACTTTTCAAAATCAATCGTCAAATAAGGTGAGCTTGAGGCGACAAGATCAACGGTCGTGCCAAGCTGATGTTCGGAATAACCCTGGTCGGCCGAGAAAGTATTGGCACCAGAACCATAAGTCACAAGGTAGCTGGCTTTAAGACCAGACTGCGTACCAAATGAACGATATGCTGACGAAACTTTCAAATCAATCCCCTTTGACGCCGCCCGATCGAGCATTTTTTTAAGATAAGTCAGAGCCGAGGAATGAAACTGCATATTTTTCTTTGGGTCGAGAACATATTTCTCGGGAATAGTAGAAAGTCGGAGAGGAATGTAATTATCACTCAAGAAATACACTTTTGAATATTTCTGTAAGAGCTCTTTGTCAGTCTTAGATAATTTCTCTAGAGTACCGACCGTGTCACTAATATCTCCAATAGTATCTTCAAAATTATCCTGCTGTTCTTTGATCCGCTCAGCCAGCTCTTGAGCGCTTAAGCTTGTAGTAGCTAATGCGGCCTCAAAGTTAGCAAGTTTAATGTTTAAGGCACTGGTCGTGTCATTGAAATCACTTCTTAGATTGACGATAAACTGAAAATTTAAATAAAAACCGATGATAATAGCAATAATAAC
>CAIJXO010000028.1 GCA_903824735.1 uncultured bacterium
CTTATATAAAAGACTAGACCCTAAATTATTTGACTCTTTAGATAACGAAGATATCAAAGAAAAAATCTCCACACTAAAAAACAGCCCCTTTTGAAGCTGTTTCTTAGAAGAAGTCTCCTTAGGTAGTTAGCCGTTTGGATTCATTCTCGTCTGAATATATTAAGTATTACAAATCTAAAAATAAAGTCAAATGTGGATAAATCGAGGACAGTTATTAATTCCTTTAAATTGGTAACCTGGCGATAGTTTGTGACTTGCCGTCAATTACTTTTTTGACTACAAGGTCGGGTATTCTTATCCCATTCTTGTCGAACTTGATCTCCCCGCTCGCACCCATAGCATTTTCAGCCTTAAGGTTTGCAGTCCACTTGGCACCATCTTTATTGTAAGTGCTTACGTAGGTCATGAAGGTGTCGTAACCGTAATCCGCAAGAAAACCGGGGTCTTCATTTGGATATAGCTTTTTGTAGGCCGCGACAAATTCTTTATTCTCCGCACTCTTAGGGTCGCCCTCGAACATCAAGTTAATTGCCCCGTTAATCTTTGATATGTCTCCACCAAGCTGGGCTTGATAGTAAGAAAGTCCAGTATAAAGCTGTATATCGTAGACTAGCTGAGTCGAAGAGTTGATAAGTGGCAGTACTTCCTTGGTTAAGACTGCGCCATTCTCTGGTGTCATAAAGAAGACGAGCATCGTCGGCTTAAGTGCGGCGATCTTAGCCGCATCTGTTCTCAATCCATTTTTATCAGAAGAAGCGACTAGAACTGTAACCGGTTTTTTATATTCAGCGACGAAAGCCTTGGCAAATGAGTCCTGAGCGGCGTCGGCCGAGTGAATCACGACAACTTTAGAATCATCGTACCCGGCTTCGGCGATATATTTAGCATACCTGTCCCAAACATTGTCATTACCCAAGGTCATCTGGAAAACCTTATCATCAGCAACATTGTTTGCCTGGAAAAACTCCATCATCACTGGGTAGTCAGTCTTTTCTACCTGCGGATATATCGCATCCATAGTCGAAGTGAAAGTATTAATCAGTCCGGCCACATGATCGACCTGAGTTAGCTTCTGATAAGCACTCAAACCTTTCACTGCATCGGCAGAATCATCTTCCACCACTATCTCCACTTTGTTTCCGGTTCTCTCGGCGTAAACTGCCTGGGCTGTTTTTATACCCTTGAGCACATTCTCGCCGACTCCACCAAAATCTCCAGTAAGAGGAGCAATTACTCCGATCTTCAAACCTACAACATTCGAACGCTTATTGTTATCGACGTAAATTAATCCGATAATCACGACCACGACTATGGCGGCGATGATTAGTCCTTTGTTTTTAATCATTTATTATTAATTTTAAGTTAGTAAATATTTACCTTTTCAAAGAACAATGAACTAGTAAAAGCATAACAATAAATATCACGACAGTCTTCCGAAATAAGTCAATAGTGCCTATATCCCCTAAAATCCCTAGTAATATGACCATTTTGCCATTTAGATTTGACTATTTTATAGTCAAATTATATACTTAGACTATGAACTGGAATAACAAAGCTTTGGAAATATTTAGCCTGACGCGAACAGAAATTGATGTCTTGAATGTACTTGATATGACAAAAAATGTTCAGAATATCGCCCAGGAAAGTAAGGTCTCCCGTACCGGGGTTAACCACGTCCTTAAAAGTTTGATTCGCAAAGGCTTTGTCGAATTTGAATTAGTAAGTAAAAGACGTCGCTATTGCGCTATAAGCCAGGAACAGTTGATAACTAAAATCAAATCCGCTTTAGATCAAGTAGATATCCGGGCGAAAAACAAAAAAGGCGTACGCGTAAAAATCTCTCAGGAAGATGAATTCACTATTCATGTCGGCGCCAAGGAGATAATCCCCGCCTATCGGAGGATCGCCTCAGAAAACAAGAACGAGCGGGTTAGAGCAATCCAGCATCACAGATCTTGGAATGAGCTAATCAAGAAGATATCGCCCGAACAACTTGTCGAATTCAATGAGCAAATCAAGAAGAATCATCTAATTGTCGACGGAATGCTGAATCGTAGTGCTTATAAAGCCTACAAAGAAGAAATCAAGAGCGAGCCCAGAAAGAACAAATCGGCAATTAAGAGTCTAGAAGGTCGCATGGCCGACTACACTGTTTTTGCCGATGAGTTCTTTAACTATGATGCCGAAATCTGGATTTTCAAGACTACTACTCTGATAATCAACTGGCATGAAGAAGTAGCTATCGAGATTATCAATGCCAATATGACCTGGTTCCTAAAAGATATGTTTGAATTTGTGAAAGCTGGCGGTAGCAAACTTGATCACAATCAAGCGATGAAGGAGTTATTTGATCAACACTAATTCCCCATCCTTAACCACCGATAGTGAGATCTCTGAACCTAAAACTCTGTTAGTAAACTCAGCACCACGATAGGCAGAGTCGGGTAAGTTCTTTTCGTTACCCATGGCTTTAACTACACACTCGGCCGTTTTATCATTGGCACACTTCACCAATCCCTCACCTAGAAACATCATTGATTGGTAAGAGTTGGCAGCACCTTGTAAGTCTCCGGTGATTATTTCTGGATAAGCAGCCTTAATCTTGGCGACAAAGGAATCTTTGATTGGAGTGTCGAAAGAAATGTAGCCGTTTGTGTAATCACCAGCTAATTCTTTTAGTATTTTGTCGGTAAAACAATCCTGCTCATGACAAAATATCTTGGCGGCTAATCCCATTTGATTCTTCTGCTTTATAAGCGCATAAGCCCCCTCTTCATACATCATCGGAATAATATAATCAGGATTGAAAACTTTATTCTGGAGCAAAAGAGTTTTGAAATCTGTTCCAGTAACACCGTCAATTACTTTTATATTCTCGCTCGGAAAGTGCTTCTCCAAACCACGCAAACAGTAAGGGGCTGAATCGGCAATCGCACTAATGATCAAGATCTTTTTGCTTGGATCGGCGACATAGCGACCAAGAGCATCGCAAGCGACTTCAAAACTAATAAAAGTCTTCAGTGATAGAGTATTGTCTTCGACAGTCTTCTGATTGTAAGCGCTTGAGACGAAGACCTTGTTGGCAGCTTTAGCGACTGGCGAAATGGCGCTACTCATACCAGAGAATTCCGAGTAAAGAGCGTCAGCCTTATCTATTGTCAGAAGTTTTTGCGCCGCAGTAACCGCTTTTGCCGCATTACTTTGACTGTCCTCGATAGCAATGACGATATCATTGTTTGGATATTTTGCTTTTAGATCGATCTCTGCAAGCTTAATCCCCTTTAACACTGGGTCGCCCCAATACGCACCGAAACCGGTTTGAGGAATAACAGCTCCAATGACTAACTTTCCATTACTCGGACGATATGAAAGTACAGCGACTACGATAACCAAGATAACTATAGCAGCGATTATTAATTTGTTTTTCATAATTTTGCTTATAACTGATAATGAAAATAGTGTACATTAAAATCCAGTTTTCGTCTGTTTTTGGGTCGATTTTAGACGAAATTACAATATACATTGCAAAATAAAGATACTATGCTATACTATTGTTGTCCCTTTTTGTGACACTAATATGAAAGACATCATAGAATCACTAAATGAATACGGCTTTAGTAGGAACGAATCCCTGCTTTACAGCCACCTTCTGTCGAACCAAGATTCCCCCGCTTATGCCATAGCGCAGAAAGTCGGTATACCAAGAACGACCGTTTACAAGACACTCGAGATTCTTAAGAAACAAGGCTTTGTCTCCTCTTGGATTAAAAACGGTGTAAAACATTTCTCGGCGGAGAATCCGGAGATATTAACTCGTCGTCTAAAAGCAAAGGAGCAATCTGTCACTCAAGCGCTACCAGAGATGATTGATCTCTTTAACTTGCGCACCACTCACCCTTCTTCAAAAATGTATGAGGGTAAAGAAGGGGTCAAAGAGGTCTTCGAGCAAACCCTATCAATTATAAAAAACAAAAAGATCAAAAGGATACTGGCTTTTTCTGACAAAAATATTACTGAGCAATTACCAAAGTTTTATCGCAACTGGAAAGATCGTAAAAACGAAGCAAAAGCCTTCACACAATTGATTGTACCAAGTGGCACACCGATGACAGATGATTATAAGAGTTACGAATTTAGAGAAACACGCGTCATGCCGGAATCCTTTCCATTTGAGGGTGGCATGGACATCGTCGGTTCATTTGTAGCTTTCTTTTCGTTTAGGGATGGACAAATCTACGCGGTTACAATAGACTCCCCGATCATCGCTGATATGATGACGAAGTTTTTCACTTATATTTGGGGGACGTTGGAGAAGAACGGAGAATAAATTACTTTTTTATCTCCACAAAATTACCGCCCTCTAGTTTTTCGAGGATCGGTGACTTATTATTCGAGTAGTTGCTTGTGCTGTAGTCGATGATACCTGTTACCCCCTGGAAGTTTCTTATCTTCTTCAAACCAGCTTCGATTCCCTCTCTTGTGCCGCCACCTATCTCAATTGCTTTTTTGAGAACATAAACCGCGTCATAAGCTCCGTCTGCTTCGCTTACAGATGGTTGACCGTATTTATTCTGGTATTTTTCTAGATAATCTTTATTAGCTGACTTTCGAGAGAATATAGTGACTTTATTGTAGAAGTCGGCAGTCAAATCTTTATTTGCGAAAGCAAACTTTTCATTTTGTTGACCAAGAATCATAGCATCAATACCGAGACTTTTGTTGCGTACTAGCACCTCCTTAGAATCCCCAGTACTTAATGCGGTAAAGATGATGTCTGGCTTTAAGGCCTTAACAAGAGAAAGTTCGCGCTGAATATCGTTGTTATCAAATTGAGGGACAACAATCTCTTTGATAATCTTGTTGTTGGTGTTAGCTGCGGCTTTTTCTAGAGCCTTCTGGTGAGTTATTCCCCATGGACCGCTATAGACAATTGAGACTATTGTTTTGCCCGGATAAGCCCTTAGGTACTCCTCAAATATCGGCTGATACGAAGCGTTTGTCGGATAAGTAGAGAAAACGTAATCATTACTACCATCCAAAGAATCCGGAGCGACTGACACAAGAACTGTTGGAATTTTGGCTGTGGAGACAACCGGGAGAGCAGCGTTAGCTAATGAATCCCAGGCTGGACCGATAATAGCCACGACTTGGTCAACAGAATTAAGTTTTTGAACAGCTGAAACAGACCCCTTAGGATTTGTCTGATCATCTTCGTAAATAACTTGGAGTGTTCTACCGTTAATACCTCCAGCAGCATTAATCTCACTTACCGCCATATAAATGGCGTTCTTTTGTGGCTCGCCATAAGATGCCCCCACCCCGGTCAGCGGCAATACTGCACCAATCTTTATTGTCTCACCAGAAGCTTTCTGAGAATTTTTTGTAAAACCAAGGACTAATAAGATTACGACGACGACAATGATAGACCAGATTAGTTTTTTATTCATATGAGAAGTCTATCACAACCTACTCCTCCATTTCAAATAGGCAAAAGCTCTACTTCTACTTCATCACACTAAGGGACTATTTTACTTCCTGAATAATTCCGTCTTTGATTACTACTGGATAAACCTTTACACCAACATTTCTTCCGCTAATAGAGAAATCTCCACTTACACCCTTAAAGTCACCGTAGCCACTGAAGTTCTTAACGAACTGTTTCGAGTCTGAATCCTTATTCAAAATTTCAGCAATCAGCTTCAGGTCATCGTAGGCCACAGCGGCATAACCTAAAGTATCTTTAGAATTCAGGTCCATGTTAAGTTTAGTGCGGAAGCTCACATACTCTGGAGTACCCGGAATCGAGACACGAGGGGCTGTAAGGTGCACACCTTCAAATGTCTGAGGACTCTTGTAGATAAGATTCCCGAATAGTGGAATAAGGTTCGAATATATTGTGATGTCTTTCTTAGTGTTTTTGATTTGATTAATAACTGGGACAGAATTGATAGCAATAACATAAACCGCGTCTGTCTTTGTACTCAGGGCTTTGGCTACCGGTGTAGCAAAATCTGTTGTATCTCCGAGAAAGGCTTCAGACGCCACTATTGATATACCGTTCTTTTGTGTTTCTTGAGTAAACGCTTTTAATTGAGCTAGACCGTACTCAGAATTCAAATAGATGACGGCAACTTTTGACACACGATTCTTGATAAGGTCCTCGACTGTCCCAATAGCATCATCTTGAGCCGTCGGGAAGAAACTAACGGCATTCTCGTTTTTCGATAGAATATCTGCAAATACAGCTGTTGCTAGAATCGGTATGCCAGTATCTTTAGCAAAAACAGAAAGTGGTACACTCGGTGTAGACATTGTAGTAATTACAAGACTTGGATTCCTAAGCTGTAAAGCCTTAAAGGCACTTACACCTTCGGGGCCAAGGTTTTTATTGTCTTCGATCATCAACTCCACCATTTTACCGTCGATGCCGCCGTTTGAGTTAATATCTTTAAGCGCCGCCTGCAGGCCAGAATTTATCGACTCGCCAATAAAAGCACTGGAACCAGTTAGAGGTAGTGAAACTCCAATCTTAACCGTCTCACCAGAAGCTCTATCGGAACCCCCTGAGACTAAGACGGTGATCAGAATCACAATCACCACGACTACGACTCCCAAAATTGTTTTCTTGTTCATAAAATAAAATTAATAATAAATTGTATGTACATAGTTTAGCAGTTTTTGTCAATATGTCAAAAATGTTAACAGTTGACTGGATTTGACATAAAAAGCGTTGTGGTATATGATGGTTATGTTGTCAAAGCAGATGACATTTTATGAGAAAAGAAGATATCAAGGATACTTTAATAGATTTCGGCCTAAGCGAACATGAGGCTTTGGTTTACCTCGCTTCCCTCTCTTTAGGCCAATCTACCGTCAATGAAATCGCCAAACACTCAGGGGTAAAGCGTACTACTGTCTATCCAGTGATTGAAAGTCTAAAGCGCAAAGGGATCATGAATATTGAGGTTAAGGGGTTGAAAAAACTCTTTGTTGCTGAGAGTCCTGAAAAGCTTGAAAGAATAATTGAAGATAAAAAAGATCGCTTAAAGGGTATGCTGCCGGAATTAACGGCGATTCATAGCTTAAAGAACAACGAAAGCTTTATAAAATACTATGAAGGTGTCGAGGGAGTAAAGACTGCTTACGAGTCAA
>CAIJXO010000029.1 GCA_903824735.1 uncultured bacterium
CGGTATCGAGGAAATTAATGCTCCGATTACCTATTATCTTTCCGAAGATCCAATCGATGCCATGTTCTTTATTGCCACTGCGGCCGTAAACAATTCGTCGATCACAATCAAGCGGTGTCCAAATGATTTCCTAGAAATCGAAATGCTCAAGCTCGAGAAAATGGGCCTAAAGTTTACGAAATCTAAAATCTATAAAGCTTTAAATGGGCACACTGACCTAGTTGATATAAAAATCTTGCCCTCAAAACTTAAAGCTTTAGATGAAAAAATCCACCCTAGCGCTTACCCTGGTTTGAACATGGATAATCTTCCCTTTTTTGCCATCATCGCCACCCAAGCCGAGGGTACAACCCTGATTCACGATTGGCCTTATGAAAAAAGAGCTTTTCATATCAAAGATATTGATAAGCTAGGGGCAGACACTAATTTGATTGACCCGCACCGTATTTATATAAACGGCATAACCAAACTTAAGCCAGCTGAGGTCATCTGTCCGCCGGCCTTACGACCAGCGGCTATTCTTTTAATCGGCATGCTTGCTGCGAAAGGTAAAAGTATGCTGCGCAATGTCTACAGTATCAACCGCGGCTATGAAGAAATTGCCGAAAGACTCAATTCTCTTGGCGCTAAAATCAAAATTCATCGCGATTAAAAAGGTTGAAAAGGGGCCAAAATTATGCGAGTATAGAGGGAAATGAAACTGCTCAAGGTATTCCCTATTGCTAAGGGCATAAACAAAGAGAGCCTGTCCTATTTCACCGGGTCGGATATTGCTATTGGTTCAGTTGTAAAAGTGCCAATTCGTAAGAAGACGGTGCCAGCTATTGTCGTGTCAGCTGAAGATGTGAGCGATGTGAAAGCTGAAATAAAGAATGCAGAATACGAGACTAGAAAGGTAGAAAAAATTAAGAGCTCAACCCTGCTCTCGCCAGAGTTCATGGCAGCAGTAAGTAAGTCGGCGTTATATTTTGCCACGACCGCTGGCAGCGTCTTAAATGTCACGGTACCTAAGGCGATAATTGAGAACGCAGAGAAAATAAAAATTGAGCCAAAAGAATTCAAGAACGTTCGTGTTCATGAAAAATTAGTCATGCAAAGTGACGATGAAGAACGCTACGCCACTTACAAAAGTCTGATCCGCGAAGAGTTTGCCCGTGGTTACTCGGTCTTTTTCTGCTTACCCACCGTTCAAGATATCAAAAAAGCCCATGAGAAACTGTCCAAGGGTATTGAACAATATACTTTTGTCTTGCACAGTCTACTTAGTAAAAATGAGCAAATCGAAATGTGGAATAAAGCTTCAAATGAACCACACCCATCACTCATAATCAGCACTGGTTCATATTTAGGCATCGCTCGAAACGACATCGGTACTATTATTGTCGACAAGGAAAACGCCCGTGCCTACAAACATCAAGTAAGACCCTATCTCGACGTTCGCGTCTTTGCGGAAATGATTGCCGAGAAACTAAAAGCTAAGATAATCTTTGGCGATCTTTTGCTCCGCACCGAAACCGTCTTCCGTCACAACAATGCTGAGCTTTTCGACGTCGCTCCACTCAAGTTCCGTTCTCTCACCACTTCCGATCAGCAGATTATAAATATGAAGGAAGTTTTGCCCGATAGTATTGGCAAACCCGCCTCTGGAACAGAGTCGGGCAGGGAGCCAAAATTTAAACTTTTCAGTGATCAGTTCCTTGATTTGGTTAAACGCAATCAGGAAAATGATGAAAACATGTTTGTCTTCGTGGCTCGACGTGGTCTCTTCCCTTCTACTGTCTGTGGTGATTGCGGTACTCTAGTAAAGTGCAATAGCTGTGGTGCGCCAACAGTTCTGCACAAATCGACCGTTGAGAATTTTTTCCTCTGCCATCGCTGTGGCGAGCATCGTACGGCTCTTGAGAAATGTGCCGACTGTCAAAGTTGGAGACTGTCGGCTTTTGGTATCGGTATCGAAGGTGTTCAGGAAGAGCTGCTTGCCAAATTTCCGAACCTAAAGATTTTTAAAGTCGACTCTGATAGTGCCAGTACCCACAAAAAAGCTATTGATATTGTCACCAAGTTTTACGCTTCCCCAGGTAGCGTCCTTTTGGGTACAGAAATGGCTCTCTTGTATTTGAAGGATACTTTAGCTAACAGCGCCGTGGTGTCCCTCGATTCCTTTTTCTCAGTCCCCGATTTTCGTATAAATGAAAAAGTAATGAACATCCTGCTAAAAATACGATCCTTCACTTCGCGTAACTTTTTAGTCCAGACCCGTGATATTGACCAGCCGATTTTCCGCTACGCCGTCGGTGGAAACTTAGCGGACTTTTACCGTGATGAAATCAAAGAACGAGAAATGCTAAACTACCCGCCTTTCTCACTACCAATTAAGATTACTTTGTCTGGCGACAAGAAAACCGTGCTCGCTGGTATGGAAGAATTGCAAAAGATGATGGCCCCTTATGAAATCGACATTTTCCCCGCTTTTATTCCAGGTCAAAAAGGTAAATTCAGCATGCATGGCTTGATAAAAATCAAACGCGAAACCTGGGTTGATGAAATATTGCTAAATAAGCTCAAATCCTTGCCGTTTGGCTTTACGGTCAATGTCGACCCCGAGAGTCTTCTATAAAAGTCGTTTTTGTGTTATTTTTGTAATATGGTAGATATCGTACAAAAAGGAAATCCAGTCTTAAGACAGACCGCTCGCACCATCCCTGTTGATGAAATCAGATCAGCGAAGATTCAGAAAATACTGGAGGATATGAAAAATGCTCTGACGCTTCAAGATGATGGCGTCGCTATTGCCGCACCGCAAATCGGTCAATCTCTGCGTATTTTTATTGTTTCCAAGAAAGTAGCCGCTCTCGCCAAGGGTCACGAAGATATGAGTGAGAAAGGTTTGAGTAAATTTAAAGATGTGGTCTATATCAACCCAGAAATCAAGAAACTTTCGAGAATCAAACTTCGTTTAGACGAAGGCTGTCTGTCGGTTCGCTATTTATACGGTAAAGTCGAGCGTGCCGAGAAAGCGACGGTCACAGCCTATGACGAGAAAGGAAAAAAGTTTACTAAAGGTGCAAGTGGCCTTTTGGCTCAGATTTTTCAACATGAAACTGATCACCTAAATGGTATTTTGTTTGTCGACAAAGCCGATGACATCGTAGAGGTCTTACCTGAAAAACATGCTTAATTTTACTTTTTTTGGTAGCTCAAAATTTTCAGTTTTTTGTCTGGAAGAATTAAAAAACTTAAATATACTACCCTCGCTTGTCGTGACCACTCCCGATAAGCCGACTGGACGTGGATTAAAGCTCACTCCAACTCCAGTCAAAATCTGGGCCGAAGAGAATAAGATTACCTGTATTACTCCCGATAAACTTACGGGCAATATTCCGATCGCCGATTTATTCTTAGTGGCGTCATACGGCAAGATTATCCCTAAGGCGGTCATCGATTTACCTAAATTTTGTACTTTAAATATTCACCCATCACTTTTGCCAAAATATCGCGGTCCTTCGCCACTTCAGGAACAAATTTTAAATGATGAAAAAGAGGTCGGTGTTAGCCTAATGCTTATCGATGAGAAAATGGATCATGGGCCAATTATTGCTCAGGAAAAAATTGCCATTACTAGCTGGCCAAAGCTTGAGGATTTTAAAGCCCTAACGGCTAAAGTTGGCGCAAAACTATTTTCTGATAACCTCGAGGCTTGGGTAAAAAATGAAATCAAGGCAAAAGAACAATTACACGCTCAAGCGACTTTCACCAAAGAAGTAGAAAAAGTTGATGGTCTAATCGACCTTGCTGGTGATCCATATCAAAATTTCCGTAAAATTCAAGCTTACAGTATGTGGCCAAACGCCTATTTCTTTGTCCAAAAAGGCGAGCAAAAGATCCGGGTGATTGTAAAAGATGCGGAGTTTGTGGATGGAAAGTTAATATTGAAAAAAGTCATACCCGAAGGCAAGAAAGAGATGAGTTTTGAGGATTTTATGAGGGGGATGAAATAAGTATATTTATACTACCTATCATACGAAATATTTCCTCGGCTTTCTATTTCCAAGATGATAATTATTATTTTTGATTCGATAACTTCATATATTATTCGATAATTTGAAACTTTGAGTTTTCTAAGGTGTGCCATATCACCATTCATCTTTACTCCCAGATACGGATTACCCTCGAGAAGCCCGATCCTAGCCTCTATTCTGTCAGCAATAAAAATAGGAATCTTTTTCAAGGTCTTACGTGCTTGACTAGACAGACTAAGCAGGTATTTTGAACTCATTTTATTACTTTTTCTTTTTTACAGAATACTTCTTTTTAGCCCTACCCACCAAAACTAAGCTACGACGTCTTAGTTCCAAATCTTTTTTAACTTGTTCCCAAGGAACGAACTCACCCCTCTCAAATTCTTCGTCAGCCGCCTTCATTCGCGCTCTAAATGCCGGATCGGCAGCTAAAGCCAAGTCCTCCATCAAATTCTCATACTCCTCGGCAGACATGACCGCCATTTTAGCTCTCCCGTTTTCGGTAAAAATATAGTGATTACCCTTTTTCTGGATTTTTTCAGCAATATCAAAAATACTGCTTCGCGCTTCAGTTATCGATATGATGTTTTTTATTTTTATACCCATATGTACATTATAGCGTACATTAGGAATAAATGCAACACTCTCGTTGTTTTTCTCTAAAATCTTCACGCCGACAGTCTAATACAAATAGAAAAAGATGCAAACTGTGGATAACTCAGGGGTATTATTTCACCGTCATTTTATTCACAATCGCTGGAGTAACTGGCAGATCGCGGGCGTCGGTTTTTAAGTTCTCAATCTTATCAACCACCTCCATACCGGAAATCACTTGGCCAAAAACAGTGTGTTTACCAACAAGCCAAGGGGTGGAAGTAGCGGTAATGATAAAGAACTGGCTACCATTAGTATTTGGACCACTATTGGCCATAGCTAGCGTTCCACGGACCATCGGTGCGTCGTTTGGTTCGTCCGCAAATTTGTAGCCTGGACCACCGGTGCCGTAGACACTAGTATCAGCACCTTTGCTGTATGGATCACCACCTTGAATCATAAAGCCCTTTATTACGCGGTGAAATTTGGTGTTATCATAAAAACCAGACCGACAAAGCTTGAGAAAATTCTCTACGGTCTTTGGCGCTTTATCAACCAAAAGGGCGATTTCGATATTCCCCAAATTAGTCTCGACAATGACGGTTTCAGTTTTAGCGGTCATAATTTTATTTGTATTATCATTTTTACTATTCCCTGCAGCCCAACCAATAAGTAACACTATACCCACCAATAATATGATGTAAAGTATAGCGGATGGATTAATTATTTTCTTCATTTTGTCCTCGAGTAATGCTTTTAATCTTCGCTCCCCCACGCTTTACGGCTGTCACTTGCTTATCCTTATTTTTCTTAAGCTCAGCAATTATTTCTGCTTGCGCAATATCAATCGAGGCGAACAAATCTTCTTCTTCGGCTACAGCTCGAAAATTCTTTCCAGCGACTTGTAGATTTATTTCGGTTCGAAAGATATCACCGCCTTTATGATGCTTGGTGGTCTTACCGAGCTCGACATCACAAAGGGCACTTGTGTCATCGGAGGCAATAAACTTTTCGGCATGCTCAAGCTTTTTAAAAAGGTAATCTTTAATACGAGAAGTTATCTCCATATTTGTCCCTTTTTCGTTTATTCTCATAGTTTTATTATTATTTTAATAAACTATCGATAATTTGCTTGACGTTCTCATACGGATACGCACCGTTTAGAGAAGTCTTCTTACCGTCCTTACTTATTATTATACTCCAAGGTGTTCCATTACCGCCAGTCAGGCTAGCATTGCGAATATCCGCTTCGATGCGGGCGTCATGTTTGGTGCTGGCAAGACAGGTGTTGAATTTAGCCACATCAAGACCGACGAACTCCGCAATCTTTGGTAATTCTGTGACGTCTAGGCCGTTATTGGCCGGTGTAATTGAATAAATACGATCGGTGTACTCCCAGAACTTTTCATTACCACCAAGTTCATAAGCACATTCAAGGGCAACAGACTCATGACGAGCTTTAGGATGTAACTGATCGAGTGGATAATGACGGTAAACCCAAGCGACTTTACCGGCTTTGCCGTATTCATCCATTATTCTCTTCATCGTCTCATGAAAACGTCCACAAAATGGACATTCCGTATCTGAATATTCGACGATAATAACTGGCGCATTTGGATTACCGCGAATATGATCAGTCTTGGTTATTGGATTAATCTTATCCAAACTATCTGACTGAGTAGTCGGCACATTATTGGCTGTGTCATTTTTCACTTTACTGGTATCGCCAAAGTAAATAGCGCCCGCGATAATTACACCAGCGATCACGATAGCGACAGGCATCGCATAATTTGATTTAGGTTCGGTTTCCATATTTAAAATTAACTAATTTATAAGACTACGACACTAACATTGTAACAAACAGCTAGCGCTTTTGCCACTCTTCATCCTGACGGACAAGTAGATCCGCGGCACTGTCAATCTCAAGCATTATGTCCTTCACCACCCTTTCCATTCTAGTTGATTGCGAGCCCTTAACCAGGATGATGTCCCCTGTTTTAATCAGGGTTTTGACATACTTACCCGCCTCAATCGAATTATCAAATTGCAAAACATTTTTTTCACTCATCCCCATGTCAATCGCTTTCTCAGCTAAGGCGCGAGAACGCAGGCCGACAGTGACCAAAATGTCACACGACTGACTGGCAAGCTCACCGGCTTTCTCGTGTGACTCTACGGTATATTTACCAAGCTCCATCATATCGCCCAAGATAGCAATTTTGCGTCCAGTGGTTAATTTTAAATCCTTGAGGGTGTTAAGCGCCGAAGTGGTCGCAACCGGTGAAGAATTGTAAGTATCATCGACAATCGTCGAGTCGCTTATACCCCGAAGTAAATTCATACGACCGCGGGGTGGCACATATTTGAGCAAGCTTTCGGTTGATTCGACGAGGTTTAAACCAAGGGCGAGGCCGACTGAAATTGCCGCAAGCGAGGCATAGATATTATTTGCTCCAAGAGTACCGATAATCTTTACCGGCAGACAGTTGCCCATATATTCAACTTTAAAATTAATCCCAAAAGGCTCGCCAGTTTTTTCACTGTAATAGACAGAGTAGTTTGAAGCGCGGACAAGAGCATCGCCCATCATACCGTAACTGATAATTTTGTTTGAAAACTTATTCTTAAAGGCAAAGACATCGCTATCATCACTGTTTAAAATCAGGGTACCATCATGACGGAGAGCGTCCACTAGATTACCCTTCTCCGCGATTACTTCGGCTTTCGATTTAAAATACTCGATATGAACAGGGACATCAGCAAACTTGGTCACGACGGCAATGTTTGGCTTAAGCCACGCCGATACTTTCTTGATATCACCAGGCCGATCCGCCCCCACCTCAAGCACCAGCCACTCCGGATATTTTTTCTTGAGGACAATGTACATCAAACCAACCCAAATATTTTGTAGCCATTTAAGCGGATTATCCCAAGCGGTATTACAACCCATGATTGTCAGTGGGATGCCAATATCACTATTAAAACTTTTCTCGCTTTTGCGCGCGTAGAAAGATTTGGCCATAACGGCGTAGATCGCATCCTTGGTCGAAGTCTTTCCTACACTACCAGTGATAGCCACAATTTTGGGCTTATACTTCTTTAAAATTGCCCGAGCCTCAAGCTGAATGATGGTGCTTATTATTTTTTTGAATATGTTTTTCATTTTTTTGTTTAACGGTCTGGTGGAATATTATAATAATTTATTAAAAACTTTACTATATCCATAAAAGGCGTGGTCAAAGTTTGCGAAGCAAAATTCACGCCTTGTGGCTCGACGGTATATAAAAAGACGAGAAAACGTGGGTTGTACGCGGGGAAATAGCCGAAAAAGGAGTGGAGGAAGCGATCATCATAATACCCCGCCCCAGGCTTGGCGATTTGGGCAGTTCCAGTCTTAGCGGCCACACTATAGTGTGGTAGCATCACTGTACCATTAGCTAGCGCTTTATCAACTACCTGTACCAGCATTCTCGATATTTCATCGGAAGTCTCTTTCTTAATCACCTGCTTGGCTTGATCAACATAAGTAATATTATTGTGAAAACCAGTCGTATAATCTATTCTTCTCGCGACATGAGGGATGATTAATTTACCCCCATTCGCCAAAACGGACAGCGCCCGAACGGTCGCAATCGGCGTTAGTGAAATACCCTGACCGAACGAAGCAGTGGCGTACTCGATATCGCGCGGACTATCGAGGTTAGCTAAGCGACCATGGTTCTCACCGGGCAGATCAATGCCCGTTTCTTCATCAAGACCATAAGAACGCATATATTTGGCAAATGTATCATTACCAAGTTTACCCACAACAAACGATACACCCAAGTTTAGAGACTGATTCAACACCTCCTGCATATCGATTACTCCGCGCGCTTTCTTGTCGTAGTTGTAAATCGTATAGCCATTTAAAGTCAGCGCGCCTTTGTCGTTGTATTTGGTCTCGGCCGTAATCACGCCCGTATCAAGCCCCGCAGCCATCGTGAGCGGTTTGATGATCGAACCCATTTCATACAAACCTTCAACCAGCGGATTATTGAAAACACTAATATCTTTTTCACTAGTAAAAGTATTTAAATTGAAAGTCGGAGATACCGACAGAGCGTAAATCTCCCCAGTAGTCGGATCGATGATAATGCCTCCAGTCAGTTTGGAATTATATTTTTTTGAGACAGTCGCTAACTCTTTTTCGAGATAGTTTTGAACTGTCGGCTCGATTGAAGTAACAATATCACCTTCTCGCTTACTGTTATCGACTAAGCCCTGTTTAATATTAGAAAAGACTTCAGCAAAGAAATTTACATAAACCTGACTGTTGCTACGCGATAGGACATCATTATAATACTTTTCCAAACCGTAGCGTCCGACTAGCTTACTCTCAGTATCATAGGCCACGAAACCCAAGGTTCTCGCCGCCGCGGTGTCTGATGGATAATAACGCCAGCGTTCTTTTTGAATTTCCACCCCCGCCAATTTTAAAGCTTCGATTTTCTTCACCAAATCTTCTGATACATGATCAGCGATTTCTTCATATTGACTGCTCTTCTTATTTGCCTTCGCATAGAAAGAATCAAGGTCAATCGGTAGCAAGTTACTGAGGTTGTTATAAATATCTTCAGGCTCTTTAATCTTCTTCGGATTTAGAGAAATAATATAACCAGTTGAAAGTGAAGCGGCCGATAGTAAAGTACTATCTTTATTAGTAAAGAAAATACTTCCCCGATCGAAAATGCTGTGGTTCGGGGAAACGTATTGCCTATCTGCCCGATCAGCATACTCCTGACCATGGATAATCTGCACAAAATATAAGCGGGTACATAAAACAAGAGCAATGAGTATGAGTCCAAAGAAAATTAGTCTTGTTCTATTCATAGGGCTCTAACGCAAATTCACTGACAAGCCAACCGTCTTGGTATTCTTATTGTCTACGAATTTTTGTGAAGAAACCGCAATAAAACCAAGATCGTGAGCCGAATCAAGGGTGACATTATTCTTAGCTTTAACATATTCAGACTCTAGTTTTAGGACTTTAGAGCTTAAAACTGCCACCTCTTTCTCTATATCTTGGCGCGTGACAATGTTCACAATAGCGGCGCGTACCATATAACCGTAAGAGAAAAGGCAAAGACAAATAACTACCAAAAGCGCCCAAAAGATGGCTTTTGGCTGCTCGGTGTTCTGTATTCTGTTGTTTCGGTTGTTTGTCATATGATTTTTTCTAAGATTCTCAATTTGGCACTGCGCGCTCGGGGATTTTTCAAAATTTCTTCGTCGGTTGGTATAATAGGCTTTTTGTTTATTAAAATGGCTTCTTTATTTTTCACTCGGTCTCTAAAATAATTTTTCACAATTCGATCTTCTCCACTATGAAATGAAATGATTGACATTCTTCCACCCTTCTTTAGTCTGTCGAATCCTTTTTTCAAGCCTTCCGTCAGGGCACCAAGCTCATCATTTGCGGTCATTCTAATCGCCTGGAAAGTCTTGGTCGCAAAGTGAGTCTTCCCTCGTCGATACATGGCTGGTACGGCTTCTCGAATTATTTCCACCAGTTCGTTCGTCGTCTCAATTTCTTTTGCCTCGCGCGCTGCCACAATTTTCTTGGCAATTCTTTTGGCATATCTTTCATCTCCGTAAGCATAGATAATGTCGGCTAGTGTCGCTTCACTCCAATCGTTGACGATACTCTTTGCGGTTACGAGTGGTTTATCTTCTGGTGAAGCAAAAGTCATGTAAAGTGGTTCATCTTTCTTAAAAGAAAAACCTCGGTTACTTTCATCAAGCTGATTGGAACTGAGTCCGAGATCCAAAATCAAACCGTCTATCTTTTCTATTTTCTGATCAGCTAAAACTTTGTCCAAGTTTCGGTAATCAGATAAAACTAAAGTATAGTTGGCATTAAGATTCTTCAAACGCCCATCAGCTCGCTTCAAGGCTTCACTGTCTCGATCACACGCCACTATTTTCACCGTCTGGCCAAACTTCTCGGCAATATAAGCGCTGTGACCACCACCACCGAGCGTGCCGTCAAAGACCACCGCCTGGGGTTTCAAATTGAGACTATCGACTGTTTCATGTAAAAGAACTGTTTCGTGTATCATGTTTAGAGCATTCCGGCGTTACCAAGCTTTTCGGCCAACTGATCCGCTTCCTTCTCTACCACTCCCTTGTAAGCCTTCCAAGCTTCCTCATTCCAGATTTCCACGCGGTCTTGAACTCCGATTAAAGCGACCTTCCCTTTCAGCTTGGCTCGGTCAACTAGAAAATCTGGAACAAGCATTCGGCCAAGAGCATCGACTTCAACTTCGGTCGCGCTTCCAAACATGTAACGATTGAAAGAACGATTGTCGGCACGGAGCATATTGGCTTCAGAAAGTTTGGCGGAAATATTTTTCCACTGGGCCATGGTGAAAACGAAAAGACAGTTATCGAGACCAGAAGTCAACACAATTTTCTTGCCCATTTCTTTGCGAAATTTCACAGGCAAAGAGAGTCTTTTTTTATCATCGATTGTGTGAATGTATTCGCCGATTAACATGTTTTTATTTTTAGTATTTTGGACTCATTCCACTTCATCCCACTTACTTACTATTTTATAACACTTTGTCCCACTATACAAACAAAAAACCCACAAAACTGTGGATAACTAAAAAGTCCCCTTTCGGGGACTTTAGCTAGTATTTACTTAGTCTTTTTTGGGTCGGAGGAGTGGGAAAATCTGACAATCACGACAGGGCTTGTCCATTAGGAAACTAAACAATCTTTCGGAGAAACCAAAACCAAAAGTTGGTGGCATACCGTGCTCAAGCGCCTCAACAAAAGACGTATCATTCATCTGTGCTTCATCATCCCCTTCTTCACGCATTTTACTTTGATCTTCGAAGCGTCCCGCTTGGTCAATTGGATCGTTTAATTCGCTAAAGCCCTTACCGATTTCTGAACCTGCGAGAATAATTTGAAATCTCTCTACCAAATTTGAATTACTTTCCATTCTCTTCGCTAGAGGCTCCATCATCACTGGCACATTAATCAAAAAACCTGGGCCGGCAATTTGTTTGCGACAATATTTCCAGAGATTATCAATCGCACGAGCCAAATTAAAGACTTCGCCTCTTTCATAAACCACTTTCAAAGTTTTAAGTTTCATTTCTATCTCTTCAAGGTCAGCTTTGTGAATATCTACACCCGTCATTTTCATAATTGTCTCAGCAAAATCATAAGTCTCCCACTCTTTGTTTAAATCAACATCGAAACCCTTAATTTTAAATTTCAAAGTATTGAAAGTTTTTTCAGCAATAAATTTATACATTTCTTCTACAAACTTCATACCCTTGGTGTAGTCAGAATACGCCTCGTAGCATTCCATTTGAGTGTAATCCTGAACATGTTCAGCGTCCATTCCTTCATTTCTAAAAATACGCCCAATTTCAAAGACTTTAGGGAAACCAGCGACCATTAAACGCTTGAGCCAAAGCTCGGGTGAAATACGTAAATACACCTCCATATCAAGCGCATTGTGATGAGTAATGAATGGTCGCGCTTCAGCCCCACCAGTGGTGTTCTCGAGAACCGGCGTCTCTACCTCCATGAAGTCTTTGCGTAGCAGGAAGTCACGAGTGGCCGCCCAAAATCTCGAGCGCTTCTCGATCATGTCTTTAACTTCTGGATTACAAATTACGTCTAGATATCTTCTCCTTAATCTTTCCTCTTCATCTTGCAAACCATCCCACTTGTCAGGCAATGGTCGCAAGCTCTTTGCAAGCATTTTCCAATCAGTAACCTGCAGAGTTTGCTGCCCTTTTTTAGTAACAAAAAGTTTACCGGTAATTTCAATAAAATCTCCAATGTCTGAAGTATTTACAAATAAATCAAAAACCTCCGCCGACATTTCATCTTTTTTAAACAGACCCTGAAAAGTTGCTGTGCCGTCGTTTAAATTAAAGAAGACCAAACCACCCTGACCACGAACCGCCAAGATTCGTCCGGCCAGAG
>CAIJXO010000030.1 GCA_903824735.1 uncultured bacterium
AAATATCTGTAATAGGTGCTTGTCTGGCAAAGGTATTCAGCTTGAAATTAGTCGAGGCCTCAGGGATCTGCTAAAAAATAATCCAGAAGAACTATCGAAATTTTGTGGTATTATTAGAAGTAGTATAGTTATAAAATGAATGTAAATTTTGATTGGAAATTAATCTTGGCCATCTTCTCAACTATTTTAGTGCTTTTTGCCTATGCGCCATATTTTAAGGATATTTTTGCTGGGAAATCTAAACCCCACCTTTATACTTGGCTAATCTGGGCAATAACCCAGGGGACTGCTACGGTTGCCTTGTTGTACGGCGGCGGTAGATTTGGAAGCATTAGTTTGATTGTTGGAACGATTTTGGTTCTCGCTATACTTATACTTTCGTTTAGATTCGGGACAAAAGATATTACCAAAGCCGATACGGCTTCGCTCTTCGTCGCTCTTGTGGCAGTGGTTATCTGGTGGATATTTAACGATCCGGTTATTTCGCTATTAATGGTCACAATAATTGATGCTATCGGTTTTATACCGACTATTAGAAAAACACATAAAGATCCACAGAGTGAGACCATCTCCTTTTGGGTGGTTATGATAGTTGTGGATATTTTAAGTATTGTCGCAAATGCTGAGTATAATTTCCTAACTGTTACGTATCTTGCAATGCTTGCCGTCGGTAATTTGATTGTGGCTGTTATTTGTTTGTTAGGAAGAAAGTCTAAGATGAACTTAATTAAAACTATCAACCTAGAAAATACAAGCGAGAAAGAAGCCTCGAGTTTTTCTGTCCGTGAAGCGGCGCGAGCTGTAGTTTTCGATTCTGACAAAAATGTCGCACTTCTATATTCGAAAGTAAACGATTATTATAAGTTGCCTGGAGGTGGGGTGGAAAAAGGTGAAGACTATCGAGCGGCGCTAGCGCGGGAATGCTTGGAAGAGATTGGCTGTGAAGTCGAGGTCTTGAGTGAGCTTGGTATGATAGTCAAATATCGAAAGAAGCATCAACTAAAACAGGTCTCGTATTGTTATACTGCCAAAGTACAAGGTAAAAAAGGTTCACCAACACTCACACAAGATGAAATTGAAGAAGGTTTCGAAACTGTTTGGATACCTTTGGAAATTGGACTAGGGAAAATCGGAGAAAATAAAAAATTTAGTATATATGAGGCGCCATACATGGTTGCCAGAGATACGGCTTTTTTGGAAGTGGCGATTAGTAAAGGCCTTAGTAATTAAATTATGAAACCCACCCGCAGCAAAGAAATCCTTCATCACTTCTCTTGCCAGAAATGCCGTAAATGGTGGACGGTGGGCGATGCGCCCGTGCGTAAAGATACTTGGTATTGTCCGTGGTGCGGGGCGGTGAATAGATATAAGAAGAAAAAGTAGTCTCTTTTATGTTACACTTTCTATAGCATGCGAGAAGGTGAATCTTATAATGAAAAAGATGATCGAGAACTAGTCCAAGCCTATCTTGATGGTGAGGAGGATATTTTGCCGTATTTGATAAAGCGACACATCAAGGCAGTTTATAATTTTGCTCACAGTTTTACCAGCGACGAGGCTATAGCTGAAGATATCACTCAAGAGGTGTTCGTGAAGGTGTGGAAGAAATTGAAAAGCTATAATCCGAAATATTCTTTTAAGACTTGGCTTTTTACTATTGCTCGGAATACGGCTTTTGATTATTTACGAAAAAAGAAGGATTTGAATTTTTCGGATTTTGAAACGGTGGATGGTAGTAATGCCCTGACAGATAATTTAACTGATGAAGCCGTATCGGCGGAAGAAGATTTGATTAAGATTGAAAATATCGAATATGTGCGACAGGGGATAAGTAAAGTTCCCTTACTTTATCGTGAAGTTTTGATTTTAAGGTATAACCATGACTTATCACTCGATGAGATATCGACCGTACTTAAGCGGCCGCTTGAGACCGTGAAAAGCCAATATCGCCGGGGTCTTTTGCACCTAAAAACCCTTTTGACCCGTATAAACTAGTATGAAGGACAATTTAGATTATTTGGAATCGCGGATTTTAAATCAGATAAATGAGATTAAGCTCAAGCGGGCTAGAGCTAAAATGCTTGTTGGCCGAGTGTTGAGTGGGGTTTCTTTTGTCGCTCTTTTCCCGATTTTTATTAATATCTTTAGTCAGCTACAGACCTCGGGCTTTTGGAATTATTTATCACTTGTCTTTACTGATACAAGCACGGTGGCAGTTTACTGGAAAGAGTTTTCACTTTCGCTTGTCGATGCCTTACCGATCGTGTCGGTCGGGCTAGTTTTTGCTTTGCTTTTAGTTTTATTAACCAGTCTAAGATTTTCAATCCAAGACTATAAATTGATTAAATCATATGAATTTTAAAGAAACCGTTCAGTCCAAAACTTTTAAAGGCTTTATCATCGGTGTCGCTTTTATTTTACTTTTAGTGATTGTATTTCAAGCTGGTAAACTCGTCGGTTTAAGAAAGGCCGAATTTTCCGGACGATTGGGAGATAACTATGGTCGTATCTTTGATGATGGTATACGACCACCAATGATGATTGGTGGGATGATGGACAGCCTGCCAGGTGCTCATGGTGCCGTCGGTGAAGTACTGAAAGTGAGTTCTTCGACCTTAGTTGTCGCCGAACCCAACAACTTGGAGAAGGTGATTCGTGTTTCCAGTACAACAGCTATCCGAAAATTTCGCGACACTATCACTATTCTAGACATAAAAGTCGGAGATTTTATTTCGGTGTTGGGCGAAGCCAACGGCCAGGGGGAAATCGATGCCAAATTAGTTCGTATAATGCCTAAATAATTATGAAAAGAAAATTACAAAGTCTGGGTAATTATGTTAAGGCTCACAAGTTTTTAAGTATTATTATATTGCTTGTAATTATCGGTATTGCGTACTGGATTATAAAATCAGTTAATACTGAGGGTACGGTAACCACTTATGTCGCGGGCAAGGTGCGTCGGGGAGAAATTACCACTACGGTAAGTGGTACAGGTCAGGTCTCGGCTTTAAGTCAAGTGGATTTAAAAACTAAAGCTGCCGGCGATTTGATATATTTGAATGCTAAAGTCGGACAAGAGGTTTTTGTCGGAAGTCTCATTGCTCGCCTCGATAGTGGTGATGCGTCTTATGAGGCTGAGAGTGCGAGGATTGCTTACGATGATTTAATAACTATTGATCCAGATGATTTACGAAAGGCCGAAAACGATGTGGTGGAAGCTGAAAAAGCTGTTTCGTCGGCTTACATTGATGCTGGGGTAGCAATAATAAAGTCCTCAACAGATTTGGGGGAGAATCTTGAATCAATTTACGGATTACTCGGAGATTATCTCAGTACTTCAAAATACGGTTTGTCACAAACTGCGAAAGAGATGATTCGCGAGGTAAATAATAAATACGTCTTAGCAAACAAGGCCCATCGTGAATATGTGAAAGTGTCCTTAGCCTATCCTGATAAAAATGATCGAGATACTATTGAATCACTCTCATTATCTTTGCAGAAAGTCTCTTTGCTAGTCCTCGATACTACTAAGCTCACCAAAGAGACGGTTGTGTATCTCAGGGAGCGAGAAGATGAGGTCGCTGTAGCAGCAGAAGCTTATTCAACTGTAAATGCCTTGGCCGTTTCAGTGAGCGAAACCGTGTCGAGCTTGTCTGCAAATGATAAAAATATAAATAGTGCTAATCAGGCTCTTAGCGATGCGAAAATTACCCTTGCGGACCTGAAAGATGGACCAGATTCACTTGATCTACGTAATCAAGAATTATCTCTCAAACAAAAAAATGATGCCTTGGCTGATTATTCCGTTACTGTTCCATTCGCTGGGGTCATTGCTTCGGTCGGTGATGTCGTAGTCGGTGATACAGTCAGTAACGGTACGACTGTTGCTACTTTGATTACCAAACAAAAACAAGCAGAGATTTCTTTGAATGAAATTGATGCCGCTAAAGTCAAAGTCGGTCAAAAGGCTGAATTGACCTTTGATGCAATCGACGGACTGGATATTGCGGGCACGGTGTCGGAAGTGAATCTGATTGGTACGGTTTCTCAGGGGGTGGTTAGTTATACAGTTAAGATTGGTCTTGATAGTCAGGATGAAAGAATTAAATCAGGGATGAGTGTCAGTGCCGCCATTGTAACGGAATCAAAATCAAATGTCTTAATGGTTCCCAATGCGGCCATCAAGAATCGCGGCGACAATTACTATGTCGAGATACCTGGTCAATTGGCCACGGATGTACCGACACAAAAGACGGTGACTATCGGTGTTTCGAACGACACCTTTACTGAGATTCTTTCTGGTGTAGATGAAGGCGAGGCGATTGTGGTGAAAACCAATACCGGCACAGCGACAGCGAGTGCCCCCAAGACGGCTTCCGTCTCGAGTATTTTGAGTGGTAATCGAACTGGTGGTGCAAATCGTATGGCTCGTTAATCTTGCTAGTATGATTGAAATCAAAAATATTACTAAGACCTATAATACCGGTGACATTAAATTCAACGCCTTAAAGTCGGTTGACTTTAAGATTGAAGATGGGGAATTCGTCGCCATTATGGGACCATCGGGTTCGGGTAAATCGACTCTGATGCATATTTTGGGTGCTCTCGATACGCCGACGAGTGGTAAATATTTTCTAGACGGTAAAGATGTCTCAAAATTTTCTGATGATGAGCTTGCTGATATTCGTAAAGATAAAATTGGTTTTGTGTTTCAAGCT
>CAIJXO010000031.1 GCA_903824735.1 uncultured bacterium
ATGCCTCAAGTCTTATTAAGGCCTTTGATATATTTACATTGACCTCAATCACCGAGGCTCTCCCTTATGTTGTCCTCGAAGCCGGACAAGCAGGCTTGCCGATCCTCGCCAGTGCGGTCGGTGGCATACCAGAAATCATTGACGATATGGACTCAGGTATACTAGTCCGACCTAAAGAGCCAGAGGAAATAAAGAAATCAATCTCCTACTTAATCGATCACCGCGACAAAATGGCTGATATGGGCCATAAAATAAGGCAAAAAATACTTGAGAGATTTAGCAAAGAACAAATGGTAAAAGAGACAATAAAATTGTATAATTAGGGATATAAATTTATTAGTTAACTTATAAAAAAATGGGAGTAGAATTTAATGAAAATCATCCAACCAATTATAATTACCAGCCAAACAAGGGTAATGGTGGCATCAGTAATTTAATTATCAAACTAGGTTTGGCCAAGGATTCAAATGGTGCCAACAAAGTAATGTTTATCATCATCGTCGTTTGTGTGCTTTTGACGATTTTTATCGCGACTAAGTAAATATGAGAAAAAAAGGTTTTACGTTAATTGAGTTGCTCGTAGTGATCTCGATAATTGGTTTATTATCGAGTATTGCCTTAGCGTCTCTCAAAGATGCTCGGCGACGAGCCCAATATGTCGCAGCGCAACAAGGCTTTAAATCTGTAGCAAACGCCCTTGAGTTATATAAGACAGAAACTGGCGACTATCCATCAGGAGATGGTCTCCTATCTCAAATAATTGCCACTCCGGGTATGTCAAAATATATAAAAGCTGTTCCAAATCTACCTACAGACATGAAAGTGCAAAGTATCTACTACCGAAAAAATCCGACCACTACTTCCCCTGGCGATCCTAACAACGGATATTGGAAATGCCACAAGGATGTTTCTCCCCTCACAATTCCAACCAATGGCTACTTAGTGACAATACAATTAGATTCGACAAGTGCAGCTCCCCCAGATATAACTAATTATTTTCCACAGACGTATAAGATGACGGTACGCAAGTCTGATGGAAGGATAATGTTGGATACTTCATGGGCATACAACTATTGCGCTGTGGTACCGACAAAATAGACTTATATCCCCAGAAACTCATTCTTCATCATCTCCTTGTGAGCAGGACGGGCGTAACGGCGCATACCCATTAAGATTCCGAGGCCCGCAAAACAAGTCAGCAGGTTCGTACCGCCATAGCTCATAAACGGAAAAGTAATACCCGTGACTGGCATTATTCCAATATTCATACCGACGTTCACGAGAAAGTGACTGGCGATCATAATAGCAATGCCACAGCCAAAGAGTATCTCGAAGTTGCTGGCGCCATAATAGGCCGTCCGGATAATGCGCCAAAGCAAAATACCAAACAGCACAAAGAGGAGGATCACGCCCATGAAACCCCACTCCTCGGCATAAGCAGCGAAAATGAAGTCCGTCTCGTATTCGGGCAGAAAGCTTAACTTTGACTGTGTACCATAGCCGATTCCCTTTCCGGTGATTTGTCCGGAACCGACAGCGATCGTCGATTGATAGGCGCTATAGCCCGCGCCTCTTATGTCAGCAAGTGGATGGATAAAGTTTATCACTCTTTTCTTTTGGTAATCCTGGAGTAAATAGCCCCACAGCGCCATAAAAGCAATGACGCCAATAACAAACACGGCCAACAGGTGCTTTTTTGAAATACCAGAGACTAGAATCATTCCGAGCCAAATTAGAAATATGATAAGGGCCGAACCAAAATCCGGCTGAAAAAAGACAAGGGCAAATATAATAAAAACATAAGCACCGGAGAGAAAAATATGTCTCACGTTAGCAATTTCAATGTGACGTTTGGAAAAATATTTTGCCAGTAAAATTATAATGACCAACTTAATAAAATCTGCCGGCTGAAAAGAGACTGAACCAAAATCAAACCAGCTTTGGGCTCCCTTTGAGACATGTCCGACAATAAACAGGGCCACGAGCAGAAAAACAGAGACTACGAAGATCGCTACCACGACTCCTGTTTTCTTTAAAAAACGGTAATCAAAAAAACTCAGTGTAAAAAAAGCAATGACCGAGACGACGATCCAAACTATCTGTTTAGTAAAATAAAGGCTGGATTCACCAAAGGATCCCATAGTGACTAGGCCAGCACAAGAGATAAAGATGGCCGAAAAGAATAATATCCAGTCAATATTAAAAAGTTTGAGCATTAATTCAGAATCTTAAGCACAATCTCCGTCCGGGCACTAGCGGCCGAAAAAGGTTTGGGCCAATTGAAATTAATGACTTTTGACTCGTGATCACCCAAGGAATCTAGAATCGTTCTTGAAAAAGCAAGAGTATTTCCGGCCGAATCATAGACAATACCAACCGCCTCAATCTTTTTTAAGAGATTGATTGTCTTATTACTTAATGTAGCACTAAGCCTTGGCGATGACTCCTCTCGAATTAAGTCTGTTTGTGCAATCGAAATACCACTCTCACGACTTTCCTGCTTTAGCCAAGTAGCTTGAGAGGTAAAAGAAAAATCAACGCGCTGGGGTATCTCGTGCCCCGTCTTCAAATCAGGCTCAAAGACGGTCAACACCTTATTCGCCGGAGCAAAGGTACGTCCCATCCTCTCGTCAAGCAAGATTCCATTCTTGTCATAGAGTTTAAAAAGATAATCCAGATTTCCCGCGCCGGCACTGATGTTTGGATTCTCAACATAAGCTAAAACATTGTAAACCCCATCATTTACCTTTGCGAAGCGCGCCCATAAAACATTGAGCGGGGCGTACTGTTCTTTACAAAGCAAAGTACAAGCACCACCACAGTCAACGCCGAGCTCGTCCCCATTCTTTTTATTATCAAAACAAGTCGGTGCTTTATAGAAGTGCACGACTGTCGGAAGAACAACGGCCAACAAAAAGATAATAACGATACCGCCAATGTAAATCAATCTTCGCTGTTTAGCCCAGGACATGTGATTATTATAACAAAAAAACCGCCGTGAAGCGATTTATCTGGTATCAAATATTTTGTTCTGGCGACTAGCTACTTTTGCCTCAAAGAGACTATCATCGCCGCAACTACGCTTAACTTCTGTGTTCGGAATGGGAACAGGTGTGACCATAGCGCCGAATCACCAGAACAAAACATTCGATCAATGCAAGATTGTAAAAGTACTGCTGTGAAATCAATTGATTCCACGCAACGGATTAAGATATGTATTTTCTAGATTGGATTTTTAAATTTCCTAATAGAAATCGACTAATTAGTACTCCTCGGCTAAACATATTACTATGCTTACACCTAGAGCCTATCAACGTGATCATCTCTCACGAGTCTCAATGATTCCTTATCTTGTGGACGGCTTCATTCTTAGATGCTTTCAGAATTTATCCGTTCCGAACTTAGCTACTCAGCATTGCTCTTGGCAGAACAGCTGACACACCAGAGGTTCGTTCAACTCGGTCCTCTCGTACTAGAGTCAAATCCACTCAAGAATCGACGCCTGCAGTAGATAGGAGACCAACCTGTCTCACGCTTGTTATCAAAGATTACTCTTTGCAATGGACTAGAGCTTGTCCCGTGTAGCTCTTTCGAGCAAAATGGGATGTTAACGTTTAGTCTCTACGGGTGTCTTGCGACTTCCCTCGGTATTATCCCTTTTGGGACTCCACCGATTTTAGTTAACTTGATCATCTTATATTACTATAAGCGACCGCCGTGATTTGATTGATTCTACTTTCTAACTATTCTCCCATGACAAAATTACTCATTTGGTCATTTGAGTTTTTTAAACGAAAAATTTCTCGTGGGATTCAGACTGTCTAGTAAATAA
>CAIJXO010000032.1 GCA_903824735.1 uncultured bacterium
GAGTCAAAGATGAATTCAAGACATATCTTGTCATTGGGGAAACTTTTCAATAGCTCCCTGATTCCAAACTTAGAAGTACGAGACATAACCCTATTCTAACACCAGTGGGGCGTGTGGGGATACGTCCCTATTTAACACATTGCCTAAAAAACTGTTTTATGCTATAAATACAGTCTCGTGGGTAATATCAAAACTAGAATAAATCATCAAATAAGGGCCTCAGAAATGAGGGTTATCGGTCCAGCCGGTGAGAATTTCGGTGTGATCTCCTTACATGATGCCCTGACGAAAGCTCAGGAGTTCGGTTTAGACCTAGTCGAGATATCACCAAACGCTGTTCCCCCTATTGGTAAGATTACCGATTTCGGTAAATACCAGTATGACGAGAAAAAGAAGCAAAAAGTCGCCAAAGCTAAGGTCAAGACTATCGAGACCAAGAGCTTACAGGTGAAGATTGCGACTGACGAGCATGACTTGCAACTAAAAGCGAAAAAAGCTTCCGAGTGGCTAGCCGAGGGACATCGGATTAAAGTTGATCTGTTCATCACTGGCCGTGCCAAGTATATGGACTTCAAGTTTTTAAACGAAAGATTGGACCGAATTTTGAAATTGATTACTGAGAAGTACAAAGTCGCTGAAGCCCCTAAGAAAGGCTTGAAGGGACTAACCATGGTAATCGAAAAAGCTTAGATCTAAATAGTAAAATTTTAATAATAAAGAGATGAAAACAAACAAATCATTCAGTAAAAGAGTACGTGTTACCCGCCGCGGTAAGATCATTGGACGTAAAGCCGGTCAAAACCACTTCAACGCCAAAGGTAACGGCCGAAGCAATATAGCCAAGCGTCGTACTTTAGCAGTAAAGTTCAGTAACAAAGCTAAAGCGCGCTTCCTAGTTGGTGCTTAATTATTAATAAATTTTATAAAATACCATGACCAGAGTTAAACGCGGAGTACTTAAGACCAAAACCAGACGAAATCTCTTAAAGCAAGTAAAAGGCTATCGTTTTGGTCGTTCCACCAAGGAGGCGAACGCAATGGATGCGATGATGCACGCTGGGGCTCACGCTTTTGCTCACCGCCGAGACAAGAAAGGTAACATGCGCCGTCTTTTCAATGTAAAGATCAATGCCGCTCTTCGCCCAGAAGGTTTTTCTTATAGCAAGTTCATCGGCGTTCTAAAGAAGAAGGGTATTGAAGTAGATCGTAAAATCATGGCTGACCTTGCCGAGAACAATCCTGAGACTTTCAAGAGAATGGTCGCTTCGGTCAAATAATTAAAACTCCAATTCTACTTCCTGCTTATATTCAGGATGAATGGCATTAACTCCGAGATTATCTCGGATTTTTTGCACCAAAAATAACGAGGACCTAGGCTCCCCCATGACGACAAAGACTTTATCTAAGGTCTTACTTTCAGCCGCCTTGGCGACAAATTCGGTTAAGCCGTCCGAATCCTTGTGTGAAGAATAACCGGAAATAGAATCAATCTTCGCATGCACTTCTTTTTCTTCGCCGTAAATCGTTACCACTTTCGCTCCATCTTGGAGCTGACGGCCAAGAGTGCCGGCTGCCTGATAACCGACACAGAGGATCTCGGCATTGGGGTTCGACATATAATGCTTCTCATGCGCGACCACTCGCCCACCAGAGGACATACCAGAGCCCGCCATAATAATCTTGGGATTCGGCATGCTATGAATAGACATCGACTCTTGTGTCTGTACAGTAAATTTTAAGCGTGGAAAAGCGAAAATATTATCGCCACTGCTTATATCTTTTTGGACGGCTGGGTTAAAATCCTGAGGATAAGCTTTGTAGACTTGAGTAATCTTGGTGGCTAAAGGTGAATCAATGAAAACTGGCACTTGGGTCTTTATTTCCCCACTCTCAAATATTTCATTCATCTCATAAATCATCATCTGGGTACGTTCGAGCGAAAAGGCTGGAATGATGAGGGTGCGTTTGTACTTAATTGTCTCTTCTATTACTTTCTTTAATTTCTTTTTTCTTTCTTCTTTTGGGGCATGATTACGATCACCATAGACACTTTCCATGACTATATAATTAGCATCAGTAATATCTTCGGTATCTTTGAGTAAAAGCGATGGTGAATTACCCAAGTCACCAGTAAAGACGATTTTTCTGTTATTGTAAGAAATCTCAATCATCGAAGAACCGAGCACATGACCAGCGTCTTTTAGAAAAATATTAATACCGTTCTTCAACTCTCTCTTGGTGTGATATGGAACGGTCTGCCATAAGCTAAATGCTTGAGTAACGTCTTTGGCTTCATACAAAGGCAAAATCCCCTTATGACGAGCCTCTTGATCGAGCAGTTTTACCGCATCTTCTAGAAGCAGAGCGGAAAGATCCTTGGTCTCTGGATTACTCCAGATTTGGCCAGCAAAACCTTCTTTTACCAGCTTACCGATACGGCCAATATGATCAGTATGAGCGTGGGTTACGAGCAGGAAATCAATAGTTTTAGGATCGTAAGGAAAAGCCGAGCGATTGATATTATCAGCTGATTCATCACCCTGAACTAGTCCACAATCTACTAGGATTTTTACTCCATCGAGATCCAAAAGAAAATTAGCACCAGTTACCGTCCCTGTTCCCCCACAGAAGGTTAATTTAGCGGTCATTTAGGCTTTGTTAATTAATCCAATCCGATTATGAAAAGGATGTAGATCATATTGCTTATAAATCGGCTTCTTTTTTATCGTCGTAAAATACAAATAAGCGAAAATACCACCGACAGCATCACTCAGTAAATCCGTGGCTGTATCAAAACCATATACTTCAGAGGTTACTGAGGAAAGTTGGGCAAAGTTTTCCAAAAGTTCCCAGATTACACCGATGAAGAGAGCTGAAACCAAAGCAATTAATAGACTTTTTACTTTGTATTCTTTCATGGAGGTGATTTGCTCGAGGTAGGAAGCCAGCCACAGCAAGACCGAAGCGGCCCATAGCCCACCGAGAATGTGAATTACGTATTCAAACCAAGGATAAAGCCAGTACCAAGAAAAATACGAACCGACGGAATGCAAAGCAATCAAAATAGCGAGGATAATCATCGAAAACGGGAAAGGTTTCTGCTTAAACATTTAACAATTATAACAAAAAATCCATGCTTTGTTTAGCATGGGTCCTTTATGGGAGTTACTACATAGGTATTCCCCAGAAAAAATTCTAGGTGGGTGTCCGCAGATAGACGACCAAGGCCGCTACCGATATAAGACTCCCTTAAAAGTTATTTAAGCTAGAAAATACCTCGAATAACTCCCAATCTCATTATACCCCTTTTATTCTAAAATTCCATCCAGATTTACATCGTAGAAAAGCTCGTGTTGGATAAGACGGTATTTGATAAGTTCATCTTTCTTAAACCACAAATTAATCTCCGCCTGGGCTTCTTCGGGCGAACCAGAAGCATGTACAATATTTCTAATTGAACGGTCATCAAGGTCGGCGATCTGGTATGAATCAATCACGAAATCGCCCCGAATTGTTCCAACATCGGAAGTAAGTGGCTCTGTTCCCCCAGTCATTTTACGAACGATACTAACCGCGTGCGGGCCCTGCCAAACCATCACAATCACCGGGCCACTAGTCATATAGCGAACCAGCCGACCGAGAACTTTGTTACCAACCTCAATCGGATCTTCACTTGGCGGAACAAGACCCTTATTCCTATACCCGATTATTGATTTTTCGCCGACTTTTCGTATCCATTCTGGATCAAGCGTATAGTGTTTTTTGGCCATATCAGCAGTGGGAACCGCCATCTTCAAAGCAACAATCTTCAAACCGAGTGATTCATAACGCTTTATAACCTCACCAATTAAGGTTCTCTGAATTCCGTCTGGCTTGATAATAACGAAAGTTTGTTCGTTCTTTAAGCTTTCCACTAAGTTACTGATTATTTTGTCTGTCATATTTTTGTTTATTAGATTTTAAAAGGTGAAATTGGTGGTGGTGGCGGGGCTTCTTTCTTTTCGTATTTTTTCATAATTTCTTTTTCCACTAATTCTCGATCCTGACCATATTTCAAATATGACAGCTCTTTAACCTTTTCGATGAAAGTACTATCGCCACGTGGTGGGAATGGCACAAACAAGCTAAACGGTTTCACTGGACGACCATTCGAGAGCATTTTCACATAACAATTCAAATTGTCGACATTCATCAAGTCCTTGGCGGTAAAGGCCGGCGCAAACTGCTTTTCTAGATATTCAGAGTCCTCGGAGCTGACACAGAAGGAAGCGATAGAACCGACGTTACCGAAGACTGAATCCTTGATGTCTTCCTCAAGCTGGGCGATGAATTGATGTGCGACAGTAAGCGACAGTTTGTACTTACGAGCTTCGGACAAGATGGTCGAGATCGAATTAGTGGTGACGTTCTGGAACTCATCAATATATAGATAAAATGGTGGCAATTCTTTACCAAATGAATCGACACGTGACAAAGCCGACATTAAAAGCTTACCGACAATAATAAGACCAATTAGATTGGCATTGATTTCGCCAAGACGGCCCTTCGACAAGTTGACCAAGAGAATCTTTTTCTTGTCCATGATCTCACGGAAGTTGAAAGAAGATTTTTCTTGAGCAATAATTGGTCGCATAATATCGTTCTGCAAGAAAACATCAAACTTGCTGACAATGTATGGAACAATGTTGGCGAGCGACGCTTCCCCTCCCGCCTTCTCGGCGATTTCTTTCCAGAACTGAACAACTAGCGGATTCTTACACTTGGAGATTTTCATATCGCGGAACTGCTTGTTCGACAAAACCCGCGAAACATCGAGTAATGTATTGCCGCTTGAAGGATCTTCAAGGACGAGCATCACCGAGTTACGGAAATATTGCTCGAACATCGGACCACCGGCCACTTTCATATCAAACAATTTATTGAAAATCGACAGCATTTCGTTCACCACAAAAGTCTTTTGTTCTGGAAATCTTTCATCGTATTCAAGCATGTTCAAGCCCATCGGTCTTGCGGTATGACTTGGATCAAAGTAAACCAAATCATCGAGGCGTTCCTTGGGGACATAAGACAAAATATCTTGAATATCCGAACCGTGTGGGTCGATCATACAGACGCCTTCGCCGTTTAGAATATCTTGGCGGATCATCCGTTTCAAAAGAGTGGTCTTACCAGTACCAGTCTGACCGATGACATAGAAATGACGCAAACGATCTTCTGGCGACATATAAATGTCAGTCTCGACATTACGATGGACATTCTTTCCAAGTGAAATACCCGCTTTCGGTAAATCAAGTGGTGCCTGGGCGGTACCGGCTTTGCTTTGCTTGAGCTGAGAAGTGCCTTTGATCTCGTGCTCAGGTAAGTGCATCATGGTCGTAATCTCTCGCACATTTAGTGGTACTTTCTCACTTTCTTTAAAGACGCGGAAAGAAAATTCGCGGAAAAACTGACGAAGAGACTTGCCCTTTAGTCTTTCGAAAGACAGCTTGTTGCGCCCGGAGTTCTCAAACTGATTAAACGAAGATTCGAGGTCGGATAGAATCGATAGGGCTTCACTCTCGGTCTTAGCCGAAGCGACAATACGGATGTTTGTCTCGACGGTTGGTGAACTAATTTTATTATTTATATTCTCCTGAATCTTCTGATCAATAACCTCCTTTTCTTTAGCTTTATCTTTCTCTTCTTTCTCCTTGTGTGTGCTCGAAAAAGTTTTAGCAATATCCTTGAAAGTACTTTTAGCTTCACCAAAGAAAGTGGTGCGCGACATATCGATTGCCTCCTTCAGTTTCATTCCTTTAGCAATATCTTTTAAGGCTTTTTTATAGAAGGAAACATACTTTTCTCCAACTGGTTTAATGATGATTTGGATACCAGCTCCTTCGCCATCACGTTTCATTTTCGAAAAGCTGTTAAGCAAAACATTCAGCGGATCGTAATCAAACTCCTCATAAGTCTTCAGTGGATAGATATGGTTGCCTTCCTGTCGCGCAAATGAGCCGACAGATGCCCCCGCTTCATTAAAGACATTGTAATCATCTTTTTTCTCAGAGATTCTAGCCTCAGAGAAAATCGATAGGATTTGTTTTTCAAATAAACCCTTTTTAGTATCTGGGACGGAAATATAAAAGATAAATTCTTCACTTTGATTAGCATTGGCAAGCTCAATCGAGAAATAATCTGGACCATCTTTCTCGTTTGAAACCGAAAGCATACCAGCGTAAAACTGCTCCATCTTAGAAATCAGCTCTTTCAAATTCTTCGCTTTATCCTTTTCATCTTCATTGCCCGGTAAAGCCACTTCAAACAAAGTCATCTTTAGAGCTCTAAACAAAGGACTTTTTTCCTGCCCGCCCGGTACTGGTAGACCCGCTTTAATATACTGGACCAAGAAGCGGTGAAAGTCATCATCAAGATGCGAATCGTTTAATCTTTCCACGACTGACAAAGCATTCATCAAACCTTTGGCCTGCAAAATACTGACCAACTCTTCCATTTTCGAATCATGCTCCTCTGGTGAAAGATCAAGGACAATCGCTTCAAGCTCATGCGTCGGTAATTTATAGTTTTCGTGGAGAACTTCTTCGGGTTTGAGATTTTTATAATCAATAATCTTGTCGGTAATGATATTTTCCCGCGGGACTACTTCCCCTTTCTCGAGGAGAGTCTTTTCGTGCTCGGCGACTTTACTGCGTAAAAAATCCAGCTCCTCCTGAGGCGAAGAAAACTTTTGCTCTATTTTTTCAAACCCCGTTTCCATTACGGAGAATTATAGCATAGTTAGTATCTCTGCTCCATTTTTCGTGACCACCACTGTATGTTCAAAATGAGCACTGCGCTTGCCGTCTTTAGTGCGATAAGTATAGCCATCGCTGTCTAGTTTGATATGTTTAGTCCCTTCGTTTAGCATTGGCTCAATCGCAATCACCATACCCGCTCGGAGCTTTTCACCCTTGTCATCCAGGCAGTAATTAGGCACATAGGGGTCTTCATGCACTTTATAGCCCACACCGTGACCACAGAGCTCCTCGACGATACCATAGCGCCTTGGTCGCACATATCTCTCGATCGCATAGCTAATGTCGCGCACATAATTACCATCTTTCACCGCCTTTATACCTTCAAGTAACGCCTGTCTTGTATCATCCATCAAATCTCGAGCCGCCTGATCAACTTCACCCACCGGAACCGTAATCGCCGAATCAGTAAAAAGACCGTCGTGAATTAATCCCATATCAAGCGAGACGATATCCCCCTCCTTCAAAATCTTTGGTGACTCATTCGGAATACCGTGGACGATTTCATCATTAATCGAAACGCACAGTGACGCCGGATAAGGACGCTTGGCGCCAGCAGGCTTATAATTCAAAAAGGACGACTTATCACCCTTCTCCTCCACGAGCTTTCGGGCAAGATTATCGAGCTCCAAAGTCGAAACACCCGGCTTTACGGCCTTAGCTAACTCACTCAAAATATGCGCCAGGCGCCTACCACCCGCCTTTAGTATGTCTATTTCCTCCTTAGTCTTAATCGTGACGGCCATTCTTAAATCTTATAGATTTAAGCCTAATTTGGCAAGTATCTCATTTTGCACATCATCAATCGGCTGTTCACCGTTTACTTCCGCAAAATTATAGTAATCGCTCGATTTAAAGAAATTAATGGCTGGCATAACGTCAGTTTTGAACCACTCTAGGCGCTTGTCAATGGCATCGGGTAAGTCATCTGGTCGAGCGCGTGCCAAAAGTCGCTTCTTTGACCACTCTGGACTGACATTTAGATAAATAACCGCTGGTTTTTCGATTTTGTAAAATTGCAAAAGTGATCCGAGCATTATCGCCTCATGAAGTTTGCGCGGACAGCCATCAAAAATAACATTTTCCTCACCCGTAAAAGTGTTAATCAAATAATTGGCCCATAGAGCGACGATAATCGCCTCCGGCGCCAAATCACCATTACTCAAAACCTGACGCATTTGCTTATTACTAAATCCCTCACCTTCTGAAAAATTTCTTAGCAATGCGCCACTACCGATACGTAGAGTACGGCAGGACTTATCGCCAACTTGGCATAATTTCTCGGTTAAAATATCCGCCTGCGTTCCCTTACCACAGCCAGATGGTCCGAGAAAAATAAAAACTTGGGGTTTGTGTTGCATATAAGAATATTATAGCATAGCTGGTGACTTTTTCTTCACAATTGAAATTTTTAGCTCAATACCCAAAGCATCAGCTATATTGTATAGAAAAAGCACCGTCGGATTACCCCGACCAGACTCAAAACGAGAAATCGCGGACTGCTTTGTGCCAAGCTTTTTAGCCAATTGCTTCTGAGTCAGCTCCCCATTTATCCTCTTCCTGATAATAATCTTGATTAGGTCGTATTCAGGCTTCAAAGCGAGATATGCCCGTCTGAATTCCGGATCCTTCATCTGCTCCCTATGGAACTCATCGAAAGACTTTAACTTACTTAATTTTCTTTTTATAATTTGATCTTTGGTCATTTTTAATAAAGTTAAGATAACTTATATGTTATATATTATCAAATAGCCATAATTTATGCAAGGCGATATCTATCTCGCGGACCGGTATTTTTTGGGTCTTTTTAATAAAAATATGTAAAATAAGGGCGGAGTCATCCCGAAACGCATAAAGAACTCTAACTTTGGTCTTTCCTTTGCCCCTAAGCTCAAATAAATCGCCGCTTATCTTTTTAGAATACGGCATTCTTATTTCATGACCGAATCCCTCAAGTAGTTCTCTTAGGTGTGAGACTTCCGCCTGTTCTATCATGCTCAGTTCTTTAATGAAAATCTCTATTTTCGAATCAACAAATTTTATTTTCACGCCAGCATCCTAACACAAAACTACATCACACCCAAAAAACTAGATGTGTATAAGTAGCCCGAGGTTCCACCCATAAGAAAACCGCCCAATACTAGGTGCCGGTAATCTTACCTGGCGCCCGCGGGCGGTTCGATCCTACTTCTTGGCGATCTTCTCGAGCGCCTCGACGGCTCGACGTGCGAGGGGGATACCGATCACCGCGCACATAATCGCACACGCAGCAATCGCCATCAACGGAATAAACAATGGATGCATCTGTTTTCCTTTATTTTCCTGCCAGAGACAATTCTTGAAAATTCTTGTTTGAAATGCAACTCATGTATAAGATAAATATATGAGAAAAACATTTAAGCATTTGGACTTTCACGCTCGAGACCGCCTTGAGGGTTTGTGGCGTGCTGGACATAGACAGACAGAGATTGCCAAGATAC
>CAIJXO010000033.1 GCA_903824735.1 uncultured bacterium
CCCATAAGCACCAGCTTATTCATGTTAAGTTTTAATAACTGTGAATTATCAGACAGATATTTGGCGGCGTGGGCGACATCTTGGTTAAATACTGGGTACTTTGTGTCTAGTGTAGCAAGACGGTAGTTGGCCGACACAAAAACATATCCTTTGTCTGTAAAATATTTAGGCTTGTACTGCATTTTATTTGTCTTATCACCACCAGTCCAAGATCCACCATGCACATACATCATAACTGGGTATTTGGCACTACAATTCCCTTCGGTTGTCGGTGTATATATATCAAAACTTAATAAATTAGAATTAACACCGGCGACCTGATCATATATCTTTGTTGTCGAAGAAAAACCCGTGAGAGTACAATTCTCGACTACAGTTGGAACAACGGTAAAATAAGCATCACTCGAGTCACATACCGATAAAGAGCCGGCTTCACAAATCTTAACTAAAGCTTGGCCGGTAAGACTACCGCCATTGTAACTTCCGACTCTCCATTCATAACTTTGGCCATTAACCGAGGGCTTGACTAAGACAGCCTTGTCATTACATGGAGGAGTTCTTCCCATCTTACTAGTTGTAGGACAAACTGGCTGTAGCCAAATATCATACTGTGGTGATTTGGTAACGTACCTTTTATTACTACTCCAGGCAATTTTCGAAAGCTCACCTTGTGTCAGAGTCTCACCGCCGTTTGGCGAAATGATAGTAAGAGGGTTTATTGGAGTTATTGGAGGTATTGGGGGTAAGGGATCGCCACCAGCATAATAGGCAGAGATACCCGCATCAACAATATAAGGGGTAACATCATTACCGTCAGCGGTGAGTCTTTTGGCGTAGTATAAATAGAGCTTGTCTATCATATTTACGGAATCTCGAGCCATAAAGACCTCCGGATCCACTATTATCTCGGCTATTTCTTCAATAGAATCTACTCGGTCTTGTAATCCTCCGTCGAGTGATACTAACCAGATAGAGCTATCGGTAACTGCCTGCTGATTTGGAGCGTCCCAAGCAACAAGATAAATATAGGTCTTATTCATTTGCGAACTAGATCCGTCAACTGGATAATTAAAGGCGAATTCAAAATCGTTGAAAAACCAGCCATCAATTTTAATTGTTTTAAATACCACCCATTTTTCGTTTCCGTTACATTTATGATTGGGGTCAAGAGAATTATAATTTACACCATTGGCACTTCTACGATAAATTATCATCTCACCGGTATTGACAAGAACCGCAAGCATGCCTTCTCTGCCGTACTCCATCGCCGAAAAGCCTCTGGTAGCTGAAGGGGCTTTTCCACTAGTGCTCAAATTAGATATAATCGTACAAACACCTGTTTCTGGATCGGTTACAATCACCTCTAGCGTATTTTGCTTTATCTCACCGACATAACTGTATTTCAATTCATTATCTAACCATGATGGCATCTTTCCTTTTGCAGTATAAGGAAACTGTCTTTCTGAATTAGGTCTAAGCGTATAGCTATTGGAATCCACAATTGCCGAATATTTACCACCACCTTCGGCTCCCTTTCCATAGATGATCCCAATTTTGTCGGAATTATATACACGGCTTGCAGTTGAATGATTACAATCAAGATCTGTACAAAAAGTCAGGGCCTTGACGCTAGCAGGCTGACTTAGATCAGCAAAGTTATTAGTTGTAATCCAAACATTCTCTACTCCATTACTTCCCGCAGATATCTTTCGGAACACTGCATGAAAACCATTCTTATCTAGGGCCCACTCTGGACCCTGCCCTGTCTTACGTCCAGTATTGGTAGCAAGAGTGAATTTTTCGCCAGTAAAAAGGCCGGATACCGGATTCATCCTGGTTAAAACAATTGAACCACTATTTTCAAGTGAATATCCTAATTGATAATTGAATGGTGAAACAAACTCTGCGTCAGGCCCGTCAGCAAGCATACCAGACAAAGGAACAGAAACGTATTTTGACACTGAATTATTCAAGTCGTTTTTGAAAGTAAATGGGAACACTTGCGCCTTACCCGCCACCGGAATCGTAGTCGTCCCTTTAGGAACCACTTTCGCTTTAGGGACTACTTTCTCTTTAGG
>CAIJXO010000034.1 GCA_903824735.1 uncultured bacterium
ACAAAAATTAATAAATATTTCATGCGCGGCATTCTACCAGAAAATATTGTTGGCGCACAAATTTGGCAAGGTGGATAAGTCGCCCGAGGTTCCGGTTCAAGAAATCAGTAAATATCATGTCCGCCGACATCTTCGAGGACTATCTCGTTTTTACTACTATACTCAAAAATCACTCTGACCTTATAATTAATATAGAAACTAAACGAACCCATGAGTCTTCCGTGAAGCTTGTGAACTTTCAGCTGTTGATGATTTTTCTCATTCTTCAACAACTCTAAACGATCTCGAATTTCTTCGATCAAAGGATCTTCAAGCCGTGAGACTTTCTTGAGAAAAGAATGTGAATACTTAATATCCAACATTTTATTTTTTACTAATTTTAGATTCTTTTTTCCTAAACTCTTTAACCAGATCCACCAAATCGCCATTGAGTAACTTACCCTCTTTCATTTCCTGTCTCGATTTAAGGACAGCAGTGATAGCCTCTTCTTCAGCATACCTTCTCAGAGCCTGACGAACTACTTCCGCCTTTGTCTCAGCTTCACCACTTTTCACCATCTGGTCAATAAACTCGACTAGATTTTCTGGGATTGGTATTGATATAGTTGTCATTATTTTTATATATTAGCTTATAATACTATATCATAATAGTACCAAAACCCAGAAATTAGCGCAAGTCGCTAGCTCTCCTCTTGATAAAAGAACTCAGGAGCTTCGACGAGATCCTTGGTCTTATTAAATCTGAGCCAATCAAAAATGTTTTGTTCAAAGTCCGCTCGCCGTTTGAAAAATTGACTATAAATAGATGTATCTAAGATAATTTTCCTCTTCCGATCACCTTCCACATAGTCGAGATAACTGGAGTGCTCATAACGCCGGAGTGAATCTCGGATCTTTTCGTCGCCCAAATATTTCGGATGACTGCGCTTGCTTGCCGCTTTATGTTGAAGAGGCTTTAAGTGAATGTAGGCAAACAGATATTTAATATACGCATCCGAGTGTACATGTATAGATTTAAAAGGACCCGCTAGAAGCGGGCCCTGTCTCTTATATTTACGATTGAAATACATGGTGTAGCCCGTGGAGAGCTTGGCCATGAACTTCGATAGGTTCCCTGGCCGTCTCTCACGAACTAAAATGTGGAAACGGTTTGACATCAAACTATGACTCACAATATCGACAAGCGGCTTCCCTCTTTTAATTTCAGCTAAACCGTAATAATTGGCCCCGACACAGCGAGTACATTTTGTCGAGACAGGTAAACTATTGTTACAGACATATAGTAGTAGTGTAAAACGAAAATAATCACAATGATTAATAAAGATTTCCTGACCATTCTTTCCTTTATTATAGACATGAAAGAATTGTCCAGGGCCAAATAAAGTTTTTCGATTCATGGCCGGAAATATATCATCAAACTTGCACACAGTGCAAATCAGGCAAAGTGGATAAGTCGCCCGAGGTCTGGGTACGCCTTAAATGGTAAAAATGAGAAAAAAGTGGTAAAGTTTCCTTACTGACAATAAGCATTATTATGGAAATTAACGCCCATACCTCTCTGAAAAATACGACTTACAATTTCATTGGCTATGTTTGGCCATTACTTTTTTCTATATTAACAACTCCTATAATAGTGCTAAATCTAGGAGTAAAAGACTATGGTATTTATATCTTTATCAGCTCCATAATCGGCGTTATTGGTCTACTCGACTTAGGAATATCCACCGCCGTAATGAAATACCTGCTGGAATACCGAGCGCAAAATAAGGACGACGAAGCAAAAAAGCTTATATACACCGCTAATACTCTTTTTGCATTGATTGGACTAACTGGTTTTCTTATAACAATAATTTTAGGTTTCATTGGTGGAACCTTTTTCCCAACCCAGGTAACCGATAAGAACTACTTCTTTATTCTTTTTGTATTAGCTGGAGTAAATTTTTTATTCAACTCCGTAAATAATTTGTACAATCTAATCCCAACCGTAGTGCACCGTTTTGACACCATGGTCAAGACAAATATATTTTTAGGTACCACAAACACGGTCGTAAATATTGTAATTGTCCTGCTCGGCTATAAGCTAAAAGTATTTCTATTGGCACAAATAATAATGACTCTCGTCTTCATACTAATAAGGAGAAAAATCGCCATTAGTCTCCTGCCAATAGCAAAATATAAATTAGCCTTCGTAAAAAGTGAGGTTATTCGCTGTTATAAATTTGGCCTAACTACAGTCATCAATAGTACCGCAAGCATCTCGCTTGCCCTCCTTGATCGCTTGATAATTCCTATATTCGCCGGCCCAACTCAGCTTACATACTACAGCTTACCAGGAAACGTACCGGCTCGAATCCCAGCCTTAACTGATAATCTTTCTGGTATTATATTTCCCGTATCTACCACCTTAACCAGTACGGGAAATGATGAAAGGCTTAAAAAATTCTATATAAGATCTGTCCGACTGATATTTGTAATCACATCATCAATCAGTCTTTCGGTAATGTTCTTAGCAGATAAGATACTTCTGTATTGGATGAATGCCGATTTTGCCGATAAATCGACACATATTCTGATTATCCTAACCGCTACAAATTTTGTAATATCTTTATTATCTCCTATTGGATCCTTCTTTATGGGTATAGGCAAATTAAAAAATCTTTCTGC
>CAIJXO010000035.1 GCA_903824735.1 uncultured bacterium
AGTAGTAATTAGTAGTTGAGTTGCATTTCACCCCAAGATTTACATCTCTGGTATTTATGGTATTATACACCCAAACACTTTATTTGTCAAGCACAAAAATAACCCTATTTCTAGGGCTCTTTCTGTTCTCTTCCCCTCCTTTTCTAAGGAGGGGTTAGGGGCGGTTAGTCTTTCTTAAAAGGAAAACCAATATAAGATAGGAAAGCTTCAGCTTCTTTCTTATTATCAGCCGAAGTACCGATAGTAATAGTCATACCAAAAACGTCTTTTAGATCTTCATCAGCGGTTTCAGGGAAAATAGTATTCTCTTTTATACCGATAGAATAATTACCCATCTCATCAATTCCCTTCTTCACAAGACCACGGAAGTCCTTAGTACGAGGGAAGGCAATCAAGATAAGCTTGTCGATAAAAGAAAACATTCTAGCACCACGAAGAGTAACCATAAGACCGACAGGGTCACCGGCACGAACTTTGAAAGCAGCAATTGATTTCTTGGAACCGCGAAGGGATGGCTTTTGACCAGTAATTTTGGTCAAACGGTCGACGATGGTTTCGATTTTCTTCTTGTCTTTAAGCGAGCCGATACCAACATTCACAATCACTTTAGTGAATTTTGGGGCTTGCATCGCATTCTTGTAACCCATCTTTTCTTTCAGATCGGCGAAAGCTTTAGCTTGTTTTTCTTTAACGGTTAAAATTTTCATAGTTTTATTTAGATTTCTTGACCGGTCTTTTTGCTGACGCGGACATTCTTTCCTCCAATCACCTTCTTACCGACACGGACGCGCTTTTTACCTTCAAGCAACATCACGTTGGAAACATGAATCGGTAATGGTTTCTCAATTATCTGACCCTTGGAGTTTGATTTGGTAGCGCGCTGATGCTTCTTGTGGGTATTTACACCTTCGACTAGAACCATATTACGAGCCGGAAAAGCTTTCAAAACTTTACCAGTCTTGCTCTTGTCTTTACCCGCGATCACTATAACATTGTCATGTTTCTTGATTTTCATGATATTTAAAATTAGACAATTTCTGGTGCTAGTGAAGCAATTTTCTGGAAACCTTTTTCACCGACTTCTCTTGGAGTTGGACCGAAGACACGTCCCGCTAGAGGCTCACCCTTAGCTTTATCGATGACCACCACTGCGTTCTCATCAAAACGAATATATGAACCGTCAGAACGGCGATATGGCGCGCGCTGTCTCACCACTACCGCGTATAGAACATCCTTTTTCTTGACGGTCTTTCGAGGCTCCGCTTTCTGGACAGAAAGAACGACAATTTCACCCAATTGCGCATAACGCTTCTTTGATGAACCAAGCACCTTAAAAATACGTCCAATCTTGGCACCAGTGTTGTCGGCTATTGTAACTATGGATCTTGGCTGTATCATATTATTTTTCGATTACGATAAATCTCTTGGTCTTAGAGATAGGCTTTGTCTCACGAATTTCGACAATTTCACCTTCTTTGTGTTTGTTACCAGCATCATGAGCCTTAAACTTTTTTTGGCGCTTTAGGAACTTGCCGTATTTTGGATGCTTGGTGTATCTTTCGACAAGAACGACAGCTGTGTCCTTCATCTTGGTCGAGACGATTTTGCCTGAGAATATTTTACCAATTTTTGTTTCTGTTTTTTCCATATTATTTAGCATTAATTGCTGTCATTATTCTCGCGATCTCCTTCTTGATATTATTTCCCTCTTTGATATTACGAGTCTTGCTACCAGAAAGAGCAAATCGAAAAACCCGAAGTGCCTCACGCTTTTCCTTAAGCATAGCTACCAATTCTTTTTCGGTTTTTTTGATTAAATCTTTCATAGCTTTTATTATACTATTTCACGGCTAACAATCTTGGTCTTCAACTGAACCTTCGTACCTCCCTTTCTCAAACATTCACGAGCCTCGACTTCGGTCACGCCATCAACTTCAAACAAAACACGTCCTGGGCGGATAACAGCCTCATAACCCTGTGGATCTCCTTTTCCTTTACCCATTTTCACTTCGGCTGGCTTTTGGGTGTATGGTCGATCAGGGAAAATTCTAGTCCAAAGCTTACCGGTCTTGCCGAGTGAGTGCGCAATAGTCTTGCGGGCCGCCTCGATTTCTTGGGAACGAATTCTGCCAGCCGAAATCGCTTTCAGACCAAAAGAACCAAAAGAGACACGAGTACCTCTAGTCTCGTTCCCGATTTTTGCGGGATTCTCTCTGGCGGTGTGCCACTTTCGGAATTTTACTTTTTTTGGTAATAACATATGATTATTTATAGTGAGCCTGTCGAACTATTTTTTCTTAAAGATTTCACCCTTGTATATCCAAACCTTGATACCAATATCACCGTAAGTCATATGGGCTTTCTCCTGAGCATAATCGATATCGGCACGTAGAGTCTGCAGTGGAATTCTTCCCTTCTTTAAATCTTCACAGCGGGCCATTTCGGCACCACCAAGACGGCCTCCCAAGTAAATTCTCACACCCTGGACATCGCGGTTAGCCATAACCTTCTCGATAGTCTGCTTCATCACACGGCGGAATGGCATACGCTTCTCAAGACCTTCAGCACACATATAGGCGACAATCGCGGCATTTGATTCTGGTGATTTGATTTCCTCAATATCCAATTTGAAATCGGCTGGGAAAGCTAGTCTGTGGCGCTTTACGTATTTGATGATATCATTGCGTAACTTTACTGAACCCTCACCACTGCGTCCGATAATAACGCCGGGGCGTGAAGTTTTAATGATAATACGGCAAGATTTTTGACTGCGCTCCATTTCAATGGAAGCAACATAAAGACCACGCATCTTTTTCTCCAAATACTCACGTAGAGTAATATCGGCTTTTAGAGCGTCGCGGAAATCCTTGTTCGAAGAGAACCAGCGAGATTTCCAATCTCTGATAATACCTAGTCTATGTGAATATGGGTGAACTGAATGTGACATTATTTTGTTTTCTTAGTAACTTTTTTAACAGTTCTAACTGGTTTCTCAAGCTTGGGTGTCTCAGCATCCTTGGTGGACAAAACTAAGGTCACATGGCTAGTCCTCTTTCTGATAGCATAAGCCACGCCACGCGCTCTTGGCATTCGGCGGTAAAGAATCGCGCCAGTATCAACGGTCAATGATTTTACAAAAAGATCTTCAACGTTTAATGAAAAATTGTTCTTCGCATTCGCAATAGCGGAATTTAATAGGGTCGCAATCGGATCAGTCGCACGCTTTACGGTCACCTGCAAAAGGTCCAAAGCTTTCTCTGCCTTTTGGCCACGAATAAGATTAGCGACTAAACGCACTTTTCGTGGTGACTGTCTATAATCATTTAATTTGGCAGTGATGTTCATATATTATTTCTTAGCTTCGATTGACGCCTTAGCTGATTGAGCGGCAGCGATTTCGGCCTCCTTCTGCTTGGTATCAATATCCTTCTGCATCTTACCTCCGTGTCTATGGAATTTCTTGGTATGTGAGAATTCACCCAGTCTGTGTCCTACCATGTCTTCAGTGACCAGAACTTCGATGTGCTCACGACCGTTGTGTACGCCAAAGTTGAAACCAACCATTTCTGGGGAAATCTGGGAACGTCGTGACCAGGTCTTAATGACACCGGTTTCGATAGGCTTCTTACCCTCTATCTTTTTTAGAAGTCTTTCGTCAACGTATGGTCCTTTTTTTATTGATCGTGCCATTATTTTTTGTTTAAGTTTGAATCGCTATACTATCAAATTTTCCCGAAAAGTCAATTATTTCTCCGCTTTATTCTTACCAACTTTTCGACGTGAAACGATAAGGTTATTTGAGTATTTCTTAGGTGTACGTGACTTCTGACCCTTACCGACATGCTTACCCCAACGGGTCTTAGCAAAACGCAAACCTCGTCCCTGTCTCTGCTCTCCTCCACCGTATGGATGGTCTACTGGGTTCTGGGCCGTACCACGAACTGTTGGTCGAATACCCAACCAGCGAGAACGTCCCGCCTTTCCGATATTGATAAGCTTGTTCTCGTTGTTAGAAACTTCACCAATACAAGCAAAACAAGAGTCCATAACTTTACGAACTTCAGTTGAAGGTAATTTTAAGTGAGTGAAACCAGAGTCGTTCGCAATAACTTGAACAAAGTTTCCACCAGCTCTTCCCAACTTTCCGCCGTTACCTGGTTTTAACTCGACATTGTAGACAAAGGTACCGACTCCGATCTTCTTTAATGGTAAACGGTTACCAACCTTGATTTCGGCGTTCTCAGAAACAAGGAAAGTGTCCCCAACCTTCATGGTATTAGGTAAGATGACATAGCGCTTTTCACCATCAGCATACTGCGCAAGACCAATGAAAGCGGTACGATTTGGATCGTATTCGATAGAAATTATCTTAGCTGGAACATCAATCTTATTGTAAGAAAAATCTACTTCACGGAAAAGTCGCTTGTGACCACCTCCCTTGTGACGGGTAGTTAGACGACCGTAGTTGTTACGACCGACATGACGCTTACATCCAAAGGTCAATGACTTTAATGGTTCATTGGTAGTAATAACCTTACGGAATTCGATTCCGGTCATTTGTCTTCGGCCTGGGCTTGTAGGTTTATAGTGCTTCATAATTTTTATACAAATTCGATCTTATCTCCTTTCTTTAAATATACTACCGCTTTCTTAACTCCTGATTTTCTACCAGTCTTACCGCGAGTAAAGACGATCTTGGCTGGTAAATTGGTAATATTTACTTTGACTGGGGTAACTTTATAAAGTTCCTTAACGGCCTTAGCGACGTTCTTCTTGTTGGCCTTTTCAGTCACTTCAAAAGTGTAAATGCCCGCTACTTCAGCTTGAATGCCTGACTTTTCGGTAATTCTTGGTTTTTTGATGATTAAATCTTTCATGGAATTATTTATAGTGAGTTTTTATCGAACTATTTCATTTTAGCTTCAAGGAATTTGAAAGCCTCGGCTGGGTTAGCAATCACCAAATATTTGTAATTCAAGACATCCAAAGGATTGATGTTTCTCAGTTCATCAAGCTTCACATTACCAAAGTTACGGAAACCACGATCAAGATTTACATCTTTCTTGGAAACAGCTAGGTAAGTCGAGTTATTTTTCTTAGCCAAAATCATTTCACCACCCTTGATCTTGCTCATCTTTGTTAGAACGTCTAGAGCAACGCTTGCCTTTGGCTTAGCTAGATTCAAAGTATCTAAGAAGAAGACTTCACCGTCACGGAATTTCTTGGAAATAATAGTGAAGAGCGCTTTAGCCTTCATCTTCTTGTTTACCTTTCGCTCGTAATTCTTATCCTTGCGTGGACCATGAGCCACACCTCCTTTTACCCAGATCGGTGAACGAGTCGAACCATGACGAGCACGGCCCAAACCCTTTTGCTGCCAAGGCTTTTTACCACCTCCGCGAACCTCCCCACGAGTCTTAGTGTGGGCAAGATTAGTACGCTTGTTTGACATCAAGGAAACCATAACCTGGTGAACCAAGTCCGCTTTCCAAGGAACCGCAAAAATGCTTTCTGGTAATTTTAGAGTATCAACCTCCTTACCATCCTGGCTGTAGACCTTCGCTTCAAGAGCGCCAAGGGTCTTAACCTTCTTCTCGCGAGCGACTCTCTTTGTTTTTGCTGTTACTTTTTCCATTGTATTTAAAATTAGCCAGTGATTTCTACCAAAGTACCACGGCGACCAGCGATTGCACCGAGAACGGCGATTTCATTTGTCGTAGTATCAATTTGCATAACCTTTAGACCAGAAATAGTGGTAGTGTCTTGACCCATTCTACCGGCCATACGCATCATTTTAGGCACTCTACCTCCCTCTCTCGTACCTCCAGAAATAGAACCAGGCTCTCTTTCTGAGTGCTTTTGACCGTGGCTACGTGGACCTCCTTTGAAGCCATGGCGCTTGACCACACCTTGGAAGCCTTTACCCTTTGAAATTGAGGAAACAGTGATAGTCTCACCTTCTTTAAAAGCTGATAGGTCAATCTTATCGCCAACTTTCATTCCGGCAACAGCTTTGATTTCTTTATCATCATAAGCACGGAACTCTTGAATATAACGGAAATTACCAAGGCCTTTGACATGTCCCTTTACTGCTTTACTAATATTCTTTTCCTTTTTAGTACCATAACCAACCTGAACGGCATCATAACCATCAACAGCCTTTGTTTTGATCTGAGTAATTACAATCGGGCCAGCCTCGACAATAGTAACTGGGCGTACATTGCCCTTATCGTCGAACACCTGAGTCATATTCTTTTTTATACCGAGGATGAATTTCATATAAAATAATTAACGGCGATATAAATAAATCAATTCTTATTTATATCCCCCTTTGTCTCCATATTTGGACGTTCACAGATACTAGCAAATTGAGGTCAGAAATGCAAGCTCTAGTCCGAAATTTGCTTCCTCTTAATCTGGCCCATTGTCCAGAAGACTACGACTATTGGTACAAGGTAAGTAAAGAAGATAAGCGTAAAAACAGTCGGGTTATTCATTGCGCCACCAGATACGCCTAACAAATCAGTCTCCCAAAATATCGGCAAAAGCAATACTGTACTAAACCAAGCGCCGATTGAATACCAACCACCAAATGGAGAACTAACAAGGACCCAGGTAAGAAAAGCAGCTATAATTAAACTTAAAATTATTGGAATTTTTAGCCAAGTTTTCATATTTGAAGTACAGTATACATCTTTATTTATCAAAAGACCACCTAACTCTGTATAACTAAACACCAAAAAAGAGCCTAAATTAAGACTCTTTTTTAGTTTGAGGTAGGCCTCAGCGTATCCGAGTTTCTATTGACTGATAATCGTCGGCTTACCATTCATAATTACCTTTACGGCTGCCTGTGAAATAACCGAGCCGTCGTCGTTGAAGTTTAGTACTCCTAGCGCACCGTGAAAGTCCTTGAGACTATTAACCTGAGCCAATAATTTTTCCGGCGTCGGTACGTCCTTACCTTGCTCGGCTCCAGCAATGATCAAGCTGACAATGTCATAAATATTCGCAGCGCCAAAGGTCGGAGCGTGTCCACTCTTTTCAGTAAACGCGTCGGTAAATTTCTGTGATGGTGCCGCTGAGCCAACATACCATTGTCCCTCATAGAGATTAGGATTTTTTGAAACTTCAAAGGAATTAATAGAGGTAATCGGAGTATTCACCCCCGCTTCTTTAATTTGTTGGGTGATAACATCAATTTCTGGCGACTGAGCACCTAAAACCCAAATATCCGCGTTGACCAATTTAGCTTTGGAAATATATGAGCGAAAATCCTTTTCACCAAAATTGAATTTTTGTGCCGAAACTATTTGAATGTCGGTATTTTTTAGATTAATCTTCACATCTTCCTCAGTCGCCAAATATCCCGAGGAATTTAGGGTGAAATACGCCAGTTTTTTTATCCCTCTTTTCTGCAGCTCAGAAATAAAAGCTCTAGTTTGTTCCCCAGGCAAGGTGAAGTGAATAAAATTATAATCACCCTTAGCTACATTTAGATCGGTAGTGACACCAAAATGAACGACGTGACTCTTCTCAGCGATCGGACTAACAATGTTTCCGCCCGTGCCTCCAAACGAGACGATCGCATTTACTCCGTTGACACTTATAAGCTTGTTAGCGGCCGAAGCGGTCTTTTCGGCCTTAAATTCGTCGTCTTCAAACACAAATTCATAATTAAACTTTGTCTGACCAAAGCTCTCTTTGGCCATCTCCGCGGCAACTTTTATGCCTTCACCAGCGAAAGCCAAGTCTCCAGTCAGCGGGATGCTGAAACCAATCTTAATTTTTTTAGTATTATTTCCCTTATTTCCTAGACTTAAGGCGACTAAAGCCACCAAAAACAGACACAATATCACAACAATAGCCTTATTTTGCTTCATTTTTTTGTAATTATTAATAAAC
>CAIJXO010000036.1 GCA_903824735.1 uncultured bacterium
ATGAATACATCAATTTCGTTCTTTGACAGACCGTATGTATCTAATAACTTTCGTAATTCTTTATCCATGTAGTAACTATATTACTACTATACTTCGTCAGAAAAGTCAAGTATAGCATTGAGAAATAAGGATTATTGAGGAATCGTAGCTTGTTTATATTTATTTTGTAATATTTGTTTTACAGAAAATATCGACGATGCTAATCTAATGTTCATATGAAGAAAACATTAAGCATTGTTGTCGTTATTTTACTAGTAATCGGAATCGTCATAATAATCAGCGGTAAAGATGAGCCGTCCGTCCGAAAAATCGGCTTTATATTACCAGTAACCGGTGATGCTGCTGTATACGGACAAGCAGCACAAAACGCTGGAAGACTAGCACTCGAAGATCTAAGAAAGGAAGGAATCATAATTGATTCAATATATGAGTATAATCACCTATCTGGTACGGCAGCAGCTGGTATTTTGCAAAAATTTATCGACTCAGGTGACGTTTCGGCGGTAGTGTCGTTTGGTAGTGGTGATGTCTTAGCAATGTGTCCGCTGATTGAGGATGAAGATATCATACTCTTTAACAGCGGGTCTTCGCCAAAGATAACAGACTGCGTACAGACTTTCAGGAATTACCCCTCGGACATTTATCAAGGGAAAGTTTTATCCGACAAAGCAACAACACTTGGATACAAAAACATTGCTCTAGTATATTTAAATAATGACTATGGTGTCGGCCTAAGAAGTGAATTTGTAAAAAACTATACTGGGACGATAGCAGTAGAAGAAGTACAAGCGCCAGGGTCAAAAGATTTCAGGACGCAAATTATAAAAATAAAAAGTTCTGGTGCCAAGCAAATTATTCTTATCTCTCAGCTAGCTGAAGCTATACCATTTTTAAACCAATATGCTGAACAAAATCTGGAAATGCCCGTCTTGGCATCGGAATCAATTAAAGATGACTCCCTGCCAACTCAAATATCAAACGCGGTGATTAATAAAATTATTGCAATTGCCGCGGCTGAGTATTATGGATCTGAATCAATAAAATTCAAAGACGGATATGAAAAGAAATTTAACATTAAGCCAACTTCCTTTGCGGATTATGTATACGACAATACGATGATCGCTGGAAAAGCGATAGACCACTGTAAGAATATACAGGGTCAAAAAAAGACTTGTATGGAGAACTTTATTCTAAATTATCGAGGGATTGGCGCCACTGGTAATATCTCTTTCGGTACAGACGGTGACGTGATTGGAAAGACATATGATACCTTTGTCATTGAAGACGGAAAATTTGTAAAAAGTGACCGCTAATTTACCTCCACTCAATCTCCCCTAGCCCCTTCTCTTTGAGGAACTTATTTGTCTTGCTAAAGTGTCTACAACCAAAGAAACCATTATATGCCGAAAATGGTGACGGATGCTGGGACTCGAGTACTAAATGTCTTTCTCGGTTGATGACCTTCCCTTTTTGCTTGGCATAATTGCCCCACAAGATAAAGACGAGATTTTCTTTTTCGGCGGAAAGTTTTTGGATTACAGCATCAGTAAATTCTTCCCAACCTTTACCCTGATGTGAACCAGGTGTGCCGGCGCGCACGGTCAGTGTCGAGTTTAGCAAAAGCACGCCTTGATTTGCCCAGCGGGAAAGGTCACCACTTGATAATGGTTTAGTTCCGAGATCAGCTTCGATTTCTTTAAAAATATTTTTCAGTGAAGGTGGTAAACGCATCTCTTCGTGAACGGCAAAACAGAGACCGTTTGCTTGCTTCTCGCCATGGTATGGATCCTGGCCGATAATTACGACTTTAACTTTATCAAACGGACACAGATCAAACGCTCGAAAAACATCGGCTGGTAAAGGATAAGTTTTTTGCGTCAAATATTCTTGCTCCACAAAAGAAGATAGCGACGTGAAATATGGTTTGCCAAATTCGGCATCGAGAACTTTGTGCCAAGAATCTTCAATCTTTACCATGAAAACATTGTAACCAATTCGGACAAAATATGCTAAGATGGTTTTTATGAAAGTCTTAGGTATAGAGACAAGCTGTGACGAGACTGGTATCTGCCTTATCGAGACCCGCGAGTCTGATAAAGGGCTTATTTTAACGATTCTAGGCAATCAGCTCTATTCTCAAGTCGCCAAGCATGTCGAATACGGCGGAGTTATGCCTACCCTAGCCAAAAGAGAGCATCAAAAGAACCTAGTGCCGCTATTTCTAAAGTGTCTCGAGGAAGCAGGTCTAGCTTTCCCCTCCTCGTCTGAGGAGGGGTGGCATTCTGATGACGGGGTGGTTAGGGCAGTTGAAAAAGTCTTAGATCGCGAACCAGAACTTCTTACTGACTTTGTAAAAATATTACCAACACTCAAGCGACCGGATATTGATGCCATTGCTGTCACTAACGGCCCCGGCCTCGAGCCGGCACTTTGGGTTGGAGTGAACTTTGCGAAAGCTTTATCAGCCCTGTGGAATATTCCAATCATTCCGACCAATCACATGGAAGGTCATGTCGTGGTAGCTTCACTGGATCGTATCGATAAAAATCAGTTCTGGATAAAACAAACACACTACCCCGCTATTGCCTTACTAATTAGTGGCGGTCACACCCAGCTCGTCCTCGCTAAAGATGAAATGGATTATGAAATTGTCGGCAACACTCGTGATGACGCTGTCGGTGAAGCTTTTGATAAAGTGGCGCGTATGATGGGATTACCCTACCCCGGCGGTGTACAAATTTATAATTACTCTGAAGAGTTTAAAAAGAAAGCTGCTACTAATCCCAACTTTAAATTCCCTCGACCGATGATTCATTCTAAAGATTTAGATTTTTCTTTTTCCGGATTGAAAACTTCAGTGCTCTATACGATAAAAGAAATTCCAAACCTAACCGAAGAGATTAAACAAGAAATCGCTTTCGAATTTCAAAATGCCGCTATCGATGTCTTGGTCAGTAAAACCAAAAAAGCGATCGAACAGCATGACGCCAAAACTTTGATTGTCGGTGGTGGTGTAATCGCCAATCCCGATATCAGAAAAGCTCTGGAAAAACTTTCAAAAGAAATTGAGGTACACTTTCTGCTACCCGAAATCTCGGCAGCGACCGATAACGCCCTTATGATCGCCATGGCTGGTTTTCTAAACCTCAAATCTGGCGCCAAAACTACTCTTGATTTCAAAGCAAATGGAAATTTGAGTTTGTAATTCTAGCCTTTTAAATTCTTGGCTTTTTTGCTAAAATGGAAGGCAATGAATGACAAATTTTTAAAGCCCTATAATCCCCAAGAAACCGAACCGCGTATATACCAGATGTGGGAGAAAAGCGGTTTTTTTAACCCTGATAATCTACCTGAGCGACACAAGGAGCCTTTTACGATAATGATGCCTCCACCAAACGTCACCGGCGTGCTTCATATGGGTCATGCGATGATGCTCACTACCGAGGATATTATGATTCGCTACCAGCGTATGCAGGGCAAGAAAGCTCTTTGGCTACCCGGAACCGACCATGCCTCCATTGCGACTCAATCAAAAGTTGAAAAAGAAATTGTAAAAAAAGAAGGTAAAAATCGTCACGAGATCGGACGAGAAGAATTACTCAAGCGAGTGGAAAAGTTTGCTCAAGAAAGTCACGACACTATTACTTCACAAATAAAAGTCCTTGGCTCATCATGCGACTGGTCACGCGAAGCTTTCACTTTGGATGAGAAAAGAAGCTTAGCCGTTCGCACCGTTTTCAAAAAAATGTACGAGGACGGTCTCATCTATCAAGGTCACCGTATCGTGAATTGGGATCCTAAAGGTCAGACCACGATTTCTGATGATGAAATCGTCTACGAAGAAGAAAAAACAAAATTCTATTACCTAAAATACGGACCTTTTACAATCGCCACTGCCCGACCGGAAACTAAATTCGGTGACAAATATGTCGTCATGCACCCAGAGGACAAGCGATACGAGCAGTACAAACATGGAGAAAAAATTGAACTGGAATGGATAAACGGACCGATAACAGCCACGATTATAAAAGATAAGACTATCGATATGGCCTTTGGTACTGGTGTCATGACCATTACTCCATGGCACAGCAAGGAAGACTTTGAAATTGCCGGCCGACACAATTTGGATAAAGAACAAATCATCGATAAGTATGGAAAGCTTCTACCAATTGCTGGCGAATTTGCTGGAATGAAAATCACCGATGCTCGAAGCAAAATCGTCGAAAAGTTAAACTCTAAGGGGCTTTTGGAAAAAGAAGAAGATTACATACACAATATCGCCACCGCCGAAAGAACCGGTGGAAAGATTGAGCCACAAATAATGAACCAATGGTTCGTGGCCGTAAATAAAGAGTTTGATCATTTTGGCAAAAAAACCACTCTAAAGACAATCATGCGTGAAGCCGTCGGCGAGAGCAAAAATCAGATTAAGATTATCCCCGATTATTTTGGTAAGACCTACTTCCATTGGATTGATAATCTAAATGACTGGTGTATATCGCGTCAAATCTGGTACGGACATCGTATCCCAGTGTGGTATAAGAATACAGAGATATACTGTGGCATTGAGGCACCTAAAGGCGAAGGCTGGACACAGGACGAAGATACTTTGGATACCTGGTTCTCTTCAGCGATGTGGACTTTTTCGACACTCGGCTGGCCAGAAAAGACTAAAGACTTGGCTCTATATCATCCAACGAACGTGATGGAGACGGGTTATGAAATTATCTTTTTCTGGGTAGCCCGCATGATTATGATGACCGGATATAACCTCGATACTATCCCCTTTAAATATGTCTACTTCCACGGCACCGTGCGCGATGCCAAAGGTAGGAAGATGTCTAAGTCTTTAGGAAATGGTATGGACCCGATTGAAGTGGCTCAAAAATTTGGTATGGATGCCGGCCGAATCGCCCTGATTATCGGCACGGCGCCAGGCACGGACAGCAAAATTTCTGAAGACAAGATTAAAGGCTATAAAAACTTTGCTAACAAAATATGGAATATAACCCGTTTCGTATTAACTAATACCGAAGGTTTTGATTTTACCCAGAAACCTAAAATACTCGATGTAGACCAGAAGATCTTGGACGAACTGAATACCGTGATTAAAGATATCACCCTCGATATGGATAACTTCCGCTTCTATCTTGCCGGCGAAAAGATTTATCACTACATCTGGCACGCCTTTGCTGATATAATAATCGAAGAGAGCAAGGCCGCTCTAAATGGCATGGATGATGTAGCGAAAAAATCCAAACAGTTTGCTTTGTACGAAATACTAAAAAACTGTTTGAAAGTATTGCATCCTTTCATGCCTTTCGTTACGGAAGAAATCTGGGATTCCCTACCGCACAGCGACAAGAAGCTGCTCCTGATCGAGACCTGGCCTTTATAAAATTTAATGATAAGCGAGACAAACGTATTAATCTTTTCCCTTCTCGGTGGAATTGTACCAGCTCTTTTCTGGTTGTGGTTTTGGATTCGCGAAGACCGCTTACGACCCGAGCCAAAATCGGCTTTACTATCATCCTTCCTCGGCGGTATTGTCGCCGTCCTTTTTGCCCTCTTTCTTGAGCTTGTAATCTACTATCTACTGGCTGACGCTCATATTTCCGCTGAAGCCCGCACACCGACGATTTTCTGGGGACTGCTTGAGCGCTGGGCTGAAGTACACAATCTCCTCGACTGGCAGGCACACTTCTGGGCACCGATTCAAGATTTGTTTAAAAATTGGGGGACGGTTGTCACCTACAATGTGAATGTCAAAAAGATATTCTTAGTAGTCATAATGGCGCCCTTTGTTGAGGAATTATTAAAGTTAATTGTGGCCTACAGTACCTGTCTACGCCGAAAGATTAATGATGAACCAATTGATGCCTCGATTTATATGCTCACCACCGCGCTCGGTTTCGCCGCCGTTGAGACAGCTTTGTTTTTGACCGGTCCACTCGCCAAAGGCAACATCATGGATACCCTGATCGCCGGAAACTTCCGCTCAATTGGCCCCATGCTTATTCACCTCGTCTGTTCGGCAATCCTCGGTATATTTATGGGTCTAGCCTTCTACAAAGGACGCTTCCAAAAGTTTGTCTACACAATATTTGGCTTTATAATCGCTTTTATTTTACATGCTGTTTTCAACTTCTTTATTGTTCTAAACGAGACAACCCACAATCTAACCTTCTTCTGGACAGCTTGTATCGAAACCTGGATATTGGTGGTGGTTTTACTAGCCTTCTTTGGCCGAGTCAAGAAGGTGACTAGAAAAAAATAAAGGAAGTGTGGTATAATAATGTGTATGAAAAATAAAAATGGACTATTTGAGAAGATGAAGGGCATAATGACGATCGGTAGCCGCAATACGGACACCGAAGAGATTGAGATCGAGGAAGTGATTGAAGAGAGCATCATGGACGAAGAAGAAGAAGGTCAACTTGCTGTCGATATGTATCAGACACCGAGCGATATCGTAATCAAGACCATGGTCGCTGGAGTTAAGCCCGAAGACTTAGATATCTCAATTACTCGAGATATGGTAACCATCCATGGACGTCGTCTAGAAAGCTCCGAAGTAAACGAAGGTGACTTCTTTCATAAAGAACTTTATTGGGGATCATTTTCACGCACCATTGTCCTACCAGCTGAGATTGAAATTGAAGAAGCGGAAGCCAAAGAACAGCACGGTCTGCTTATCTTGACCCTACCAAAGATTGATAAAAATCGTCAGTCTAAGCTTAAGGTCAAAACTAACTAAATTTATGACCCCTGAAGAACGAGAACTATTAACCCGCTCCATAAAACTGTCCGAAGAAAACAATCGCATGCTTCGTGGTATGCGCCGCAGTGCTCGGTTCTCTTCTTTCTTGAGACTTCTTTACTGGATAATCATCATTGGAGTCGCGGCGTGGACATATTATTATATTCAGCCGTATCTTGAGGCTGTTATCAAAGGTTATACCGAAATGCAGAAAGGAATACAAAGCGTCACTAGTATTGCCGACAAAATGCCGACCTTACCTTCGTGGTTGGGTGGAGCAGAGTAGATAACCTTTAAATGGTGCCGAGACCCAGGTTCGAACTGGGGACCCTTCCCTCTTCAGGGGAATGCTCTACCAACTGAGCTATCTCGGCAT
>CAIJXO010000037.1 GCA_903824735.1 uncultured bacterium
CAGGATTGAACTGGTGACCTCGTCATTCGTTTACACCTCATCTTACGAGAGGACTAGACTGTATCTTTTCCCACTCTAATCAAAAGATTATCTGGGAACCCTTGTCAGTCGTTCGGGCGCCTTTAGCGCCACGGTCTTATCCAAAATTATTTGGACTTTAACCGTAATTCGGGATTCATTAAAGCGTTACCGCTAGAATGGGCAGGGGTTTACGACCCACCAATGACGTGCTCTACCAACTGAGCTACGACGGCTGAGACATTTCCAAAATGTCCGCCCGTTCACCATGTGTGAATTTGGGCATTTGATAAAGATAACCTATTTTCTATTTTTTTTCAATCAAAATAAAAACCGCAGACAAATTGTCTGCGGTTGATAGATGGTGGTAGTTACCCGACCGAACGGCCCCGATATAGTCTGACTGCCAGGTCAACATCCTTCTTCCTGGTCTGACGCCCGAATGCCTCCCCCGCCGAACAGATATCCGCATGGCAATCAGCGCACTGGTCATAACCTTGGACATTAATAATCTTCCCGAGAGCCTTTAACTGCCCAAGAGTCTTCCGGCACGTCGGACAAAGCCAACTGGCGTCAGCTTTCTCTTCGGCGGTCTGATGACAAGGCTTTGACCTACGCACCAGAGGATTAGCTTTTACAAGCCTCCTGATTGTTGCCTTACTTGGCACTTTCTGGCCAACATTTCGATACTTTCTAACAATCGAATTATCCTTTGACATCGTCCCATTCCTTTCTATATAAAGTACGTTTATTTAATCATACATTAAATAATTCTCGTGTCAATTAAGCATTAGCCACTTTATTATTTTGAAATTCAATCTCCCGAGCCTCTTCTTTTGTGAGCAGTCCTCTATCCTGAGCTAACCTTACAAAATACCCATATTTGCCAAGTGAGTCATAACCGCACCTATCTATCTCTTCCTGGAGCTCAGTAAAGCCAGCTACTTCGTCCAATAATTTTTGACTATCTTCTGAAAGATTTTGCGGGTAAGGAACATATCGTCGCCAATTTATCTTACCATGAACTATTCTCGGCGAAATCATATATTCAATAGACCAATTACTCATACCCATAACTCTCCCTAACTCTAAACCTTCAGCTTTTAAAATCTTATCTATTCTAAAGGTCGCGTCTTCCACCCTATCATCAGAGACATAATTTTTACCATCATTACCAGTAAAACGAATCGCAAGATAGGCTTTATATTCGTTACTTGGCTTTAATGAAATCTCAATGTCACCAACTTCTGAAAACTCAGTTTGTATTAAAGCTAAAGCATTTTCAAAAAAATTATTATTTGGTTTTTCCACGGAAACACTATTCATATAAAAAGTATAACAAACCACACATGACCGTCAACAATCAAAAATACCCCAACACCAAGGTCATACGGACTCGCGCTCCCTAGTAGTAAAATTCGAATACTCACTTTACTACGGGGCAAAGCGCCCAACTGTTATTATGGACTACGTGCCCTATAGTGAGCTCTGCTCTACTATTGGAGTTCGTCCACGCACTCGTCCTGGTTTGGTGAGGGGTTATTTAAAATAAAAAGGCCGTTCGCGAAGCGAACGGCCTGATCTACCCTTTCCTCTTTTTTATTGAGGTACTGGCAAATTGCTGACTAAAGTATGACCTTTAGCTAAGAAAAAATTTGCCAGATCAAAGAACTGGAGGAGGGTGTTCTCAAATGCTTGAAAAACGTCTGG
>CAIJXO010000038.1 GCA_903824735.1 uncultured bacterium
ACTGAATAACAAATACAGAAAAACACTACGATATCGTAGTGCCAATGAAGTCGCGAGAGAGTATGGTATACTTAGTAGTAATTAGTAGTTGAGTTGCATTTCACCCCAAGATTTACATTAACCAGCCTAGGACTATTATATCATATCTGTGGAAAATTGCAAGGGCTTACGTTTTTACCAAATTAACGCTAAGAATAAGGTTAATTTAGCGCAAATACTCCGGTCGATTAGCCAAAAGCCAATCCAGCGTCTGACGCATAATATAGACACCGCCGGTGGTGTTTGCCGCCGGGCCTTTTTCCATAATTACGACAAAAGCATATTTCGGATTTTCGTAAGGGAAAAAACCGCTAATCCAAGAGTTTACAAATTGTTTATACTGCCCGAGTTCGGCCGTTCCAGTCTTGGCGGCAATGGTGTAGCTCGCTCCGTTTAAAGTCTTGGCGACACCATAGTCCTTTGTCACACCATCTCTCATTCCCTCTCGAACCACTTTGAGGTCAGCGGGGTCAAGTTTTAAATCAACTTTTTCACCCTGCGCGCCAGAAATTATTTGAGGGGTGACAAGTTTGCCACCATTAGCCAAAGCCGAAACCGCTCTAACCAGATGGAGTGGAGATATTTGAAAACCATATTGACCAATAGAAGTATGGTAAGTGTTACCGACCCGCCACTCTTCACCGTCAAAGTTTTCGGCTTTCCACTCAGGAGTCGGTATTATACCGGCCGGCCCCGAAAATAGAGCTGAGGAAAAAGGTACCTGGCTACTGAAACCGAACATGCTCATATACTTATCGATTGTCAAAATGCCCAAACCTTTTTGATCCTGGAAACCACCACCGACTTCATAGAAATACACGTCCGAAGACACTGCGAGAGCTCGACGCATGTCGACATAACCGTGTGCCTTCCAGTCCTTAAACACTGTCGGATGATCCGGGTCATAAGGATTCGGCAAAGAAATCGAACCTGTGCTCAAAATATTTTGCAATGGATCAATCACCTTTTCTCTTAAAGCGGCGTAGGCAATGTAAGGCTTAACAGTCGAACCAGGCGTATACAATCCATCGACAACACGATTGAGTGACGGCGTGCTCTTATCAGTAAAATACTTGCTAATTTTGGTCTTGTCCTGGCCATCCGTTAAGACTTGAGAATTGTATTCTGGATAGCTGGTCATCGCCAAAATCTCCCCTGTCTCGACATTCATAAAGACGGCGGCCCCACCGGTAAATCCAACCCGTCCGGCGAGTTCTTTAATCTCTGAATACAATTCGGCTTGTAGACCAGAATCAATAGATAATTTCAAATTTTCTCCATCCTTAGGACTTTGAATAATATTCTCACTTTGCACCTCACCGAGAGCGTCGACTTCCACAATCCTCTTTCCATTTTTACCAGAAAGTTCGACATTGTAGTGTTTTTCCACCCCATCTTTACCGTCAAAGACATCGCTATAATAAAAACCGTATTTATCTTTTGATGGATATTTTACATAACCGAGTAAATGCGCAAAACCATCAAGCGGAATATATTTACGCAGACCAAAAGCTTTCTCGTCAGTATTTTCGACATTCCAAGCTAGCTCAATGTTATTGCGGTCATAGATGATTCCACGCTTGGCAAAAATCAAAGAATTACGTAGACGATTATTTTCGCTTTTAGTAAAATAGAAGTTACCTTGCGTAACTTGCAAGCTCCAAACTTTACCAATAAAAATTAAAAAAATAATTAAAAATACTCCACCAAGAAAAAATAAGGTGCGTTGGGAAATAGACTTTTCAATACGACCCTCAAATTGATAGGTATCGAAATTGGGAAGATTACTTGAGTCAATAAAAATCTCATCCGGATCAATGTCCTTCTCACGCTTATCGTATCTAGTCTTCCCTCTTTTTCGGCCGAGTTTTACCATGACTTATTTTCTTATAGACTATTGTAGCACGCTTCTTTTTTTCTAAAAACTTCACTTCTTTTTCTTTCTTGATTTTCTTATCTGCTGTTTGCTTTTTGAGTTCATTGCCACCAATTTTCTCAAGCTCCGCAATCTCATCCCGCAAGATCGCCGCTGTTTCAAAATCCAAAATCTTGACCGCCGCATTCATCTGAATCTCCTTTTCGCGAATCAGACGCAACGGATTTTTAATCATGAAGTCTTTGTCTATTTTCAACAATTCTGCGATAGCTTTGCTGTGATCACTTTGCAGCTGCTCCATAATATCCTGAATCTTTTTATGAATCGTCTTGGGTGTAATACCGTGTTTGGTATTGTAGGCAATCTGAATTGTTCGACGACGATTGGTCTCGCCGATCGCTCGAGTAATCGAACCGGTAATATTGTCAGCGTAAAGAATCACCTGCCCCTTCACGTTTCGCGCCGCACGACCAATGGTCTGAATCAAGGAAGTATCGGAGCGCAAGAAACCTTCTTTATCCGCATCAAGGATTCCAATAAATTCCACCTCCGGTAAATCTAAACCTTCGCGCAATAAGTTAACGCCAACCAGACAATCAAACTTCCCTTTTCTAAATTCGGTCAAAATGCCAATACGATCAATCGTCTTAATTTCGCTATGCAAATACTCAGCCTTAACCCCTTTTTCCTTTAGATATTCACTTAAATCTTCCGCCATTTTTTTGGTCAAGGTCGTCGCGATAACACGGCCACCACCTTTTACAACTTCCTGAGTTTTAGCAATAAAGTCAAAAATCTGACCTTTATAACCAGTCGCTTTGTTCTCCACAATTCCCCGAATCTCCACTTCTGGATCAATCAAACCAGTTGGGCGAATCACTTGCTCTACCACTTGTTCACTTTTTTCTAATTCATAAGGACCGGGCGTTGCCGAAGTGAAAACAGTTTGACCCGTGCGCTCTAGAAATTCAGGAAATTTTAACGGTCGATTATCACTCGCGGAAGGCAAACGAAAACCATGATCAATCAGATTCTTTTTACGTGAAGCATCACCGGCAAACATACCGTTTAGCTGCGGTACGGTAACGTGTGATTCATCAATAATAGTCAAAAAATCTTTAGGAAAATAGGCAAGTAAAGAATCTGGTGGCTCGCCAGCTCCCTTTCCTGAAAAATGTCTAGAGTAGTTTTCAATACCGTTACAATAGCCGACTTCCTTAATCAAAGACAAATCATAGCTAGTTCTTCTCTTTAGTCTTTCGGCTTCTAGATTTTTTCCTTCTTTTTTAAGTTGCTCAAGTCTCTCCTCAAGTTCAGCTTTAATACTGACAATCGCTCTTTTCTTTTCGTCTTCATTAGTTATAAAGTGTTTAGCTGGGAACAAAAAGAAAACTTTTTCTTCAGAAATAATACGACGAGTGACAGCATCGATCTTCGTAATATTTTCCACTTCGTCAGTCAGAAAATTGATACGATAAATAAGTTTTTCATTTACTGGCATTATTTCCAAAGAATTTCCAATCGCGCGAAACTGGCCCGGATTTAAATCAGCATTAGTTCTTTCAAAATGGATATTTATAAGCTTGCGAATAAATTCCGCGCGCGAGATTTTCATCCCCGCTTCGATTTTCATATTCACTTTTTCGTATTCAACTGGTGAACCCAAACCGTAAATACAGGAAACAGACGCCACGATAATCACATCTTTTCTGGTCAAAAGAGCTTGAGTCGAGGCGTGACGTAGGCGATCAATCTCTTCATTTATCATCGCTTCTTTTTCAATGTAAGTGTCAGTTACTGGCAAATAAGCTTCAGGTTGATAGTAATCGTAATAAGAAACGAAATAGTGCACGGAGTTGTCGGGGAAAAACTCTCGGTACTCTTGTGCGAGCTGTGCTGCCAAAGTTTTGTTATGGGCAATCACTAAAGTCGGTTTCTGAATTTGATTGATAATATTCGCTGCTGTGAAAGTCTTACCCGACCCAGTCACGCCCAAAAGCGTCTGGTTTTTATAACCCTTTTTCAAGCCCGCGACTAGCTTCTCGATCGCTACTGGCTGATCTCCTGCGGGGCTGTATTCGGATTTTAGATTAAATTTGTCCATCTACATCATATTACATCTTTTTCAGGATTTTAAAACAACCTCACCCCTGACCCCTCTCCTTGGCTAAGGAGAGGGGGAGGAAAACGAGGTCAAGATACAACCCTCTCCTCAGTCGAGGAGAGGGTGTCCCGAGCGAAGTCGAGGGACGGGTGAGGTTGATACAAAAGAAAAGAACCCGCCGAGTGAAGGCACCCATTGGGTATCTTCTCTCGCGGGTTCTGCTGCTTCTACTCCGTGCTGGGTTTGGGGACTATGGCGACGCTGTCGCATTTTGTCCCAAATGTGTGGCTGATCCATAGAACGACCACACCAAGCAACATGACAATGGCGAGGACTACGGCGGCTGGAATCGTGCACACCAGCAGGATGCCGAGATCCCAGTATGCCATCGCGACAAGACTTTGTCCGATGGTCGATTGCGGGTTGAGCACAAACTCTGCTGTCTGGTCCGAGACAATACGCCCGCCGAACTTGATCGTTTCACGCACCATCATTGTATGTGCGAAGAAACACCATGCGGCCCACGACCAGATCGAGAACTTCCAGCTGAATCGCCACCAACCGACGATATTTTTCTTCATATTTTTCTCCTCACTCCACTAGACAGCCCGATCTTGCGATCGTCGGTCCATAACCATTTCAAGCTTTTCTACCTACTATTATACACCCGTAAGGTAGAAAAGTCAATAGCACTAAAAACGCCCTGTTTTATAGGTTTTTAGAAAGTTTTCTCTGAAGTCCTCAAACTTATCCTCCAAAATCGACTGCCGGATTTTCTTCACTAAATTTACAATAAAATGAATGTTATGAATCGAGGCGAGAGTACCGGCGAGCATTTCTTTGCCGCGGAATAAATGAGAAATGTAAGCGCGCGAATAATTTTTGCAAGTATAACAATCGCAATCTTTTTCAATTGGGATAACTTGATCGCGGAATTCAAGATTCATAATGTGTATCTTCCCCTCTTTAGTATAAATAGTACCATTG
>CAIJXO010000039.1 GCA_903824735.1 uncultured bacterium
ATGGGATGTCCTGCGAAGGTTGGTTTAATACCGATGACAACTCTATTCATGTTCGTTTCCCAGAAAATGGTGGAGACAGAGAACTTCTCAGCACTATAGTTCACGAAATTATTCATCTCGCTACCTACGACAAAAAATACGATTATAGTGAGAGAGAGGGTATTGTAGATAAATACCTCGACAAACCTCAGCTAAAAAAGATTCTCTAATGTACAGACAACTTTTCTACAGTTAGAATGTATTTGGACATATCCAGATCTTACACCTCAGGCCCAACAGACCTCTAGTATTTTTATAAAGAAAGATACACAATACCGTTACAGTGACATCAAGAATATTAAGAAAGGTGGGGACATCTTTTCGAGCTCAGTTTGTGGTTGGGCCAAAGCTCAGACGATTTTTTGGGATATTGTTTAGCTGGAAGTCTTACGTCTCAATATATTTAATTTTCTGGTGGTATTGTTCAAAAACTAATTTCAACTTCGAAGAGTCAAGTAATTTTTTTGAAATTCTTGCCTATTTTTACCTTCCCATAGCCTTATTTTTCATATCTTTCAAGCTACTAAGAAAGATCTCTCGTTTTTTTTCAGTCCCCTTAAGTATTGTGGGGATGATATCCATCCCCATCGCCTTTATCTATACCTCTCCGGACGTAAATGCTTCTGTTCTGGTATCAGACCTTTATCGATATTTCTTTAGTCTTGCGTTACCTATCGGACTCGCTAGTCTTTTTGTATTAGCCTTGTCAATTCCAGCCTACTTCAAGCTCATCTTCAAAAAACCACAGTATTTCATGTTTTCTTTTGTTCTTTTAGTCTCGCTTCTATATGTTTCCACACTTGAATACCGACTGTACTCTCAGTTAAATGGCTATGATAAATTTTTCTGTTCATACCAAGACACAAAAACAAAGATCTCTCCCAAAGTAGTCAGGATTATCGGATCGTATTCGGAAGGATCAGGTTTCTTCATAGATCAAACTACAGTTATCACCAATAGACATGTAGTAGAAGGTGAAGACTATCCAAAAATAGTTCTCCCAACAGGACAGTTCATTACTCCTACAAAGGTAGAAATATCCAAAGACTACGATATTGCCATCATTACAGTAAATAAAAACGAGCCAGGCTATGTTGTTAATGGAAACAAGGCAAAAATGGTTTCTGGTGAAGAGTTCTTATCCTTTGGCTATCCATTAGGTTCAGATATCAAGGGGTCCCCTACAGTTCTCCCTATTCTCTACGTAGATGTTCGCGTGATGCCACAAGATATGGCGGAGTATTATCAATTCTCCTCAGCACTAGTATCAGGAATGAGTGGTGGGCCAGTATTTGACAAGTGTGGTGACTTTGTCGGTATAAATACAATGACTACTTCCGGCACCTCACTCATCATTAGCGGAGACACTTTAGATACCGCAAAGCTGGCTACCAAAGAGGAACCCAAAAAAATAAAGTTAGAGCCAGGTGCTTCTCCAGAGGCATCAGTTTATGCCTACTACTATCTTCTAAAAGCCAGAGACACTCAGGGTTGTTATGATCTTTTGAGTCCTTACTACAAAACAAAATCTACCTATGCAGAGTGGACAGCTCGTTTCCCAAATGTTATCAGTGTTGAGGTGTTCCGAGTTGAGGAAATTAAACCCAATTTAGTTTATGTCATGTTTGGCATGGCAGAATGGGTCAGCGGTGAGCGAATCGACAAACTTTACGAAGGCACCTGGGAAACCACCAAAGAAGGAAGCACCTATCTTCTTAACAAATCGTATATTTTAGAACTCGAAAGTCTCTACGACTCCCAAGGTCCCGAATTCTTTCTTAATCCTGAACAAAAATAGAAAAATACTTTTGTCGTTCATGATTAATATTCTTTAATAGAATAAGGTGGTATAAAAATCACATAGATAAACTAGTCAATCTCGCTATATATAGTCATAGCTAACTTCGTTACAATCCCCGTAACTAACGCATTTCCCATAAAAAAGGCTCGTTTCACAGCAGACAATTCAGAACTAGTATGATTTTCTGGAAACATGTTTAGTCTTTCTAGTTCTGTTGGCATTAACCTTCTCAATTTTCCAGATTTTGTTTCTATTACATGTTTAAATCTAGATGGAGACGCACCACCTTCACCAGTAACAATTGTTCTAGAGGGTCCATTTAATTTATCCGGAAATATCATACCCCCTTCAGAATAGTTATATCTATATCCATCTTTGGTAACTCTAACTTCTTTCTTAGCACCCTTGAGTTCTTTCCAGGTGGGTAGTGATGTTTCATCAATAAAATATTCACTTGGAATTTTACTTTCATCTTTTTCAATCAAATCATTTAATACAATTTTTTCTCCTAAATATTTTGGCGTAATTTTTGCAGTATAAACTTTATTTCCAATCATTATTCCTGATGTTTCAAATAGTGACTTTTTGGCACCTTTGTTAAAATCACTTGTAATTTTAACCAAGTCTTTATCAAGC
>CAIJXO010000040.1 GCA_903824735.1 uncultured bacterium
ATATATTGATGATACACAGAAGGAAAAGACTCATCATGCCTAAGAATTTTTATATTACGACCACTCTTCCATATGTAAATGCCGAAGCTCATTTGGGTCACGCTATTGAATTTGTCCGTGCTGATATTATTGCCCGTTATCATAAACTCTCGGGGGAGAACGTCTTTTTTAATACCGGAACCGATGAACATGGTATAAAGATTTACAATAAAGCCCTGGAAAATAAACAGACCCCGCAAGATTTTGTGGATTTTTTTGCTGGTAAGTTTAGGGAGCTTTTAAAACAGTTGGGTCTGTCAGACGATGTTAATTTCGTCAGGACCACCGACAAGAATCATATCGAATCAGCTCAGGCTTTCTGGAAAGCCTGTGAAAAAAATGGCTATATCTACAAGAAAGCTTATCAGGTGAAATATTGTGTCGGTTGTGAACTGGAGAAGACAGACTCGGAACTGGTAAGTGGTAAATGTCCGGAGCACCTTAATCTTACAATTGAAAATATTGACGAAGAAAATTATTTCTTTAAATTTTCGGAGTTTCAAGCACCACTTTTGGCTTTCTATGAGAAGAATCCAGACTTTGTCATTCCGCAGTCTCGTCAAAAAGAGATTAAAGCTTTTGTTGAGCGAGGATTAAGGGACTTTAGTATTTCTCGGGTTAAAGAAAAAATGCCGTGGGGTATAGAAGTGCCAGGCGATCCAAATCAGGTCATGTATGTCTGGTTTGACGCTTTAGTAAATTATATTTCTGTCATTGGTTGGCCAAATGATCTGACAAAATTTAATAAATGGCATGTCGAAAATGGAGGGATGGTTCAATACTGTGGTAAAGATAATTTACGTCAGCAATCGGCAATGTGGCAAGCAATGCTCTTGGCTGCTGAATTACCGAATTCCAAACAGATTGTTATTGACGGCTTTGTTACTGGTGCGGGTGGTGTGAAAATGAGCAAGTCACTTGGGAACGTGGTCAGTCCTGTCGAATTATTACAAGAATATGGCACTGACGCACTGAGATACTATGTTGCTCGAGAAGTGCATCCTTTTGAAGATACTCCGTTCACCAAGGAAAGCTTTAAAGAAGCCTATAATGCCAACTTAGCAAACGGCCTTGGTAATTTAGTCAGTCGTGTGATGAAGATGGCGGAGACGAACCTCTCTAATCCAGTGGATGTGCCAAAAGATTTTTCAGATGCCGAATATGATAAATTCCTAGCTGAATATAATATTCAAAAAGCCGCCGATCTAATCTGGAGAAAGATTGCCGAAGTAGATGCCAAGATTCAGACTAGTCAGCCGTTTAAACTGGTTAAAGTAGATAAAGAAAAGGGAGTCGAGATTATCTCTGAACTCGTTAAAGATCTTTTTGCGGTCGCTTATCTCCTAAAACCAATCATGCCATCTACTGCGGAAACTATCTTGACTTTGATTAGAGAAAATAGAACCCCAGCATCGCCTTTGTTTGTACGTAAAGATTAGATTATGGATTCTAAACTTAACTACATCGACATCCACTCCCATCTCGGTTTTGACGATTATGGCCCCGACCAGAAGGAGGTTCTAAAACGCATGGCTGAAAAGAGGGTAGGGACAATTACAATCGGAACAAATCTTACTGATTCACAAGAGGCTCTAAAAATCGCCGAGGCCAATGAAAATGTCTGGGCCTGTATTGGTGTGCATCCTAAAGAAGGTACGAGCGCGCCGGTTTTTGACGAAGCAGAATTTGAAAAATTAGTTGTGCACCCTAAAGTCGTCGCGATAGGTGAGTGTGGTTTGGATTATTTTAAATTAGAAGGTGACATCGAGGCGATTCGAGCTAATCAACGAAAAGTTTTTATTCAGCAAATCGAATTTGCGATTAAACACAATAAGCCATTAATGCTTCACTTGCGTGATGGTGAGAAAAAACGGGAAGCATATGAAGATGTTTATAATATTTTACGTGAGTATAAAGGCAAGGTAAAAGGAAACGTTCACTTCTTTACTGCTAACCTAGAGTGGGCGCAAAAGTTTATTGCTTTAGGCTTTACTATCTCTTTTATTGGCTTGATTACCTATGTGCAGGACTTTAACAAAATCATCAAAAACGTGCCCTTGGAGAGCCTCCATGCCGAGACAGATGCCCCCTTTGTGGCCCCAGTGCCTCACCGTGGCGAGCGCAACGAGCCTTCGTATGTGACACATGTCTATGCTAAAATCGCCGAAATCAGGGGCGAGGAGCCTGAGAAGGTACGGTTGCAGTTACTTGAGAATGCGAAGAAACTATTTAATATTAAACTGTGATATCATACAAATATGAAACATTACTGGCTTAGAGGTTTGATTATTGGTTTGTTGGCTATAGTTCTGCTAGCGGTTGTTTTGAGCGCAATCGTCTCATTTTCTAGTCTGTGCGGTTATAGTGACTACGAAGCATTAAACCATACATGTAACTTCTCTGAGAGAATAGATTTATTTGGGAAGATGCTACGGTCTATGCTAGTTTCTCCTGTCTGTAACTTTTTCCAGAGACTTTTCTAGTACCATCTTTTATTTTTCTAACTCTCCTTTTATTCTTACCACCACCCCACCTACATTCTAATTCACCTCCTCATTCCAGAACCTAATCACTCTAATATTCAGACTTTCAAAATAGTCGGTCCTCTCTTTGTCATAGTCAACATTATTCAAATGCTGACTACCGTCGAGTTCAATTACTAGTCTTTTTTCAGCACAGTAGAAGTCCGCGATGAAGTGTCCGATGCTGTGTTGGCGGCGGAATCTATAACCGAAGTTCTTTCCTCTTAATTTACTCCACAGAATCTTCTCTTCTGGAGTTGAAGTTTTTCTTAATTCTTTTCTGACTCCTCGAAAGTACTTTAAATTATGCATGTGTTCTTTCATTGGCGGTATTCTAACACAACCGCCCCTAACCCCTCCTTAGAAAGGAGGGGAAGAGAAAGACTCTAGAATCATTACGTTTCCTTCCCTCCTCAGCTGAGGAGGGATTGAGGGAGGTTTGGTCTGGGAGGTGGTCGAGGTCCCGCCCAACCCTCGGGTCACTTATCCACTTTGCAATTTATGGCCTTTCCTTGCTTGGGCAGGCTCTTTATGCTAATCTTTGGCTTATGGAAAAAGTCGAACAAGTAGAAAAAGAGGGTGGTGTCCAGGTTTACGAACTTGGTTACCATATAG
>CAIJXO010000041.1 GCA_903824735.1 uncultured bacterium
TACGGGGTCAGTTTCCACAGAGTAGCGGCACCTTATATTGTATCGCAATAAATTTATGTCTATTTGGGCTATCATTTATAACTATAGAGAAGGCCTACTTTCGGGCCTTCTCGTCACTTTAGGGTTATGTTTGATAATTTGGTTGTCGGGATTGATTTTCGGTGTGTTGTTTGGCGCTCTTGCTCATCGGCAAAAAGAAAGTACCGGCTGGTTTCTCAAAGTACTATCTTTTGTGCTGGCAAGCACCCCAGTCTTAGTCCTCTTGTTCTGGCTACATTACCCACTTCAAGCACTATTGGGTATTGTGGTTATACCATTCATAACCGCAGCGTTTGCTTTATCGATTATAAATATTGTCGGTGTGGCTCAAATCGTTAGAGACGCCCTAGATGAGTTTCCTGAGCAGTATGTTGTCGCCGGAAAAGTTTGCGGTCTCAAACCAAGAGAAATATTCTCAAAGATCGAATTGCCAATCATCGTCAGACAAACAATTCCATCCTTTTTAACGCTTCAAGTGAACATGCTTCAGTTGACATTATTCGCCAGTCTGATTTCTGTTCAGGAATTGTTCCGTGTGGCTCAACAGATTAACTCTATCGTATATAAACCAATTGAAATCTATACAGCTCTAGCAATTTTCTTCATTGCGATCTGTCTACCGCTTAACTTGCTTGCGTACTGGTTCAAAAAGAAGTATACACGCAACCTATCAGAAAAATAATATGTTGAAGGCTTTAAATCTTACAAAAAAATATGGGGACCGACTTGTTCTAAATGACGTCAATCTAGAAATCAATCCTGGGACAATCACTTCGATCATTGGTCCAAGCGGAAGTGGCAAAACTACTTTACTGAAAGCTCTATCTCTTCTTGATTTACCACAGTCAGGCAGCCTTATGTTGGATGACCTGAACTATACTTTTCCCGTTGAGATTAAAGATATTGTTCCACCATGGCCAAAAGTGTCTGTCGTATTCCAGCAGTTGTTCGTCTGGCCACACCTGACCCTGCGCAAAAATATTGAGTTACCACTAGAGGTTCGGGGTTTGCTGAATGAAAATAAAGATTATCTAGAAGAACTGTATACCATGTTTGACATGAAAGGTTTCATTGATCGCTTTCCAAATGAAGCTTCGATCGGCCAGCAACAAAGAGTGGCTCTGGTTCGCGCTCTTGCTCTTAGGCCACAATATCTATTATTGGACGAAATCACTTCCGCTCTCGATGTTGAACAATCTGAAATAATCTTATCCCACCTAGTTAAAATCAAAGAAAAAGGCGTGGGTATTGTTATAGTCGCCCACGATATTAATTTTGCTTTATCTAGTGCTGACAGTGTATGTTTCCTGGAAAACGGGAAAATTGTTAAACAAGGTAAGCCATATGAGTTTTTGCTAGAGACAGAAAATAGGCGAGTAATTAACTTTATCAACAGCGTTTCGCTCGGCGAGTTGAATGTTAAGATTTATTCTGGCCTAGCCGAATTTCAAGCTTACCATGTTGCGTTGTTGAATCGCTTACCAGAGAATAGTTCGATTACGATTATTGGGGGGTTAGGTAATACCTGGTATGGTTCGATGGGCGAAAAATATAGAGAATATGACGGATTACGCATTAAAAAACATATAACTTGGAACATGCTTATGTATGAATATGGTGATGAGGATAGAAGATTATTTAAAGAACATCCCGAAGTTAATAATCTATTCGTTCTACCAAAAAGCATAGGGAATATGGCCAACCTCAATGTAAATAGTGATGATACTGTGGTTCTGCAAATATTTGGCCCAACTCCTACTATTATAGAGATTAAAAATAAGGCGCTGGCTGATTCCTACATGCATTATTATAAAGATCTATTAGCACATAGCACTAGATTCCTCGGGTAAATTATTTCTTTGAACCTGTGCTATAATTTCTCCCATGAACGATAAAATAGTTATTTTTTGTGATGGTGCATCGAAAGGTAATCCAGGCCCGGGTGGTTTTGGGGCGGTGATTGTTATTGGACATGAAGTAATGGAAATTGGTGGTTCTGAAGAGTATACGACGAACAATCGCATGGAATTGACCGCTGCGATGTATGCTTTAAAAGA
>CAIJXO010000042.1 GCA_903824735.1 uncultured bacterium
CAACCATTTATTTTTTACCCTTCGTCGCCGCTTTAATGAACGCCGTGAAAAGTGGATGCGGTGCGAGTGGTCGTGCAAGAAATTCTGGATGAAATTGAGTACCAAGGAAAAATGGATGCTTGTTTTTTGGTAATTCGGCGATTTCCATCAATTTACCACTTGGTGAAGAACCAGAAAAGATTAGCCCAGCGTTTTGGATTATTTCTACAAAGTCAGGGTTCACTTCGTAACGATGGCGATGTCTTTCAGTGACCGTCTTTGAGCTATAAGCGTCACGAGCAATTGTTCCTTCTTTAAGTGAAGCATCATAAGCACCCAGTCTCATACTTGCGCCGTATTTACCTTCAGCTAACAGCTTCTTTTGTTCTGGCATGATATCAATCACCACGGCGCTAGATTTCGGATTAATTTCGGCAGTGTTGGCGTCCTTTAGACCAAGAACATTTCGAGCGTATTCGATGACCATAAGCTGCATCCCGTAACATAGTCCAAAATACGGAATCTTGTTTTCGCGGGCATATTTAATCACAGCGAGTTTTCCTTCGATACCCGATTCACCAAAACCGCCCGGGACGATAATGCCGTCAAACTCTTTCAGTTTCTTTAAGTCTGAATCTTTAGCATTTACCCCTTCAAAATCTCGAGCATTCACGGTGTGGATCTTAGGTTTGTAACCTAATTTATAAGCCGAGTATTTTATAGCTTCAAGAACGGAAACATAGGCGTCAGTTAAAACAAAATCGCCGGTATTAAAATACTTCCCGACAATCGCAATGTTTACTATCTTCTTTACTGATTTTACTCTCTTAGCAAAAGTTTCCCATTCCTTCATTCCTGTCTCATTTTTCTTTTTCTTGAGTCGTAAAACTTTCATTAAAAGCTCGCTCATTTTATCTTTCTCAAAATTTAACGGCACATCAAACACACTTTCGATATCTGGTGCGGAAATCACATGGTCGGTTCTAACGCTACAAGAATTGGCAATCTTTTCACGACGTCTGTCATCCATTGGGACTTCACTACGGGCGATGATAATATCAGCATTCACCCCATAAGAATTCAAAAGTCGAATCGCATTTTGTGTCGGCTTACTTTTCATCTCACCAAGCTTTGAGGGCACCGGCATATAGCTCACCATCACAAAAAGGACATCGTCGGGATTTTGTACTTTCATACGGCGGGCCGCTTCGATGAACATAATATTTTGATAATCACCCACCGTTCCACCGATTTCTACAACAGAAATTTCGGTTTTATTTACATTAGCTGAACGCTCTAATCTTTCGATTATTTCGTCACGAATTTGCGGAATAGCCTCGACGCAGCGTCCCTGGTACTTTAAGGCTCTTTCGGCCTCGATAACGTGCTTATAGACCATACCAGAGGTAATATAATCGCAATTAGTCAGACTGCGATTCAAGAAGCGCTCATAGTTACCCATATCCTGATCGGTCTCGAGACCGGAATCAAGCACGAAGACTTCACCATGCTCGGTTGGGTTCATCGTCCCGGCATCCACGTTTAAATACGGATCAACTTTCAGCAAATTTACTGAAAAGCCTTTAGCTTGCAAAATGGCACCAATCGCCGAAGTGGTAATTCCCTTACCCACTCCCGACATCACACCACCTATGACAAAAATATATTTATGGTTTTTTACACTCATATAATTTACAAATTACAGTGAGTTAATTTCTACAATAAGACGGGCCAGCTCTTCAACTCTAGATCTTATACCTCGCGCGCTCGTTATCGTATTTAAATCGAATGGTTGCTTTTGGAACGCTGCATCTTTAAGCTCCAAAATTGAATATATAACCGCCTTAGGGTCGTGTGTTGTTGAGCTAGATTCAATTGGTCCTCCATCTTTTATTTCTTTCAAGATTACGTCAAACTTCTCCTCAATGCATTTTGCGACCGCCTGACGCTCAACTTCAATATTCTTTTTAATCTGATCTATAAGAGTCCGGTCTCCAGTCGTGACATCGCCGAAATCAAGAATGGCGGTAATACTCGCCTTCAACTCCTTGATTTTATCTAAATGCACTTCGAACTTTTGGACGTCTAAAGAATCCTCTATCGTCGACGGATCGACAGTCTCCGCCTCAGAAAGATCATTGTCGTCCTTACCCACAAATTTTGGGAATTCTGGAAATTGTTTGTCGTTCATGTTTATTTTAAAAAATTATTAGAATTAAATTATATCATAAAAACTAAAACCGCCCAGATGAGGCGGCTTTATTTGATAGCGTCAATTTTGACTTTAAAGAAAGGCTGACGGTGACCGTTTTTCTTGAAGTAGCGGCTCTTTTGCTTGTAGTGGATAACGATGACTTTCTGTGCTCTACCGATTTCGGAAATGGTACCTTTAACCTCGGCGCCTTTGATAGTCGGAGTACCGATGGTGGTGTCTTTACCGTTATCAACAAGCAGAACCTTATCGAAAGTGACCTTATCACCTTCTTTGAATTCACCTGAAAGCTTCTCAATCTTGACTGAGTCGCCAACGGCTACTTTATACTGTTTTCCCCCTGTTTTAATTACGGCAAATTCCATAGGTGCTATATTACACGATTTATTAAAAAATGCAACCCTTTTGACTAGCCAATCTTTAGTATCTTTTCAACTCTGGCTATTTTGTCTTGCAAGCCGAACACCTGATCATTTGTTTCAAATAGTCTATCTTTGATACTTTTATCAATAGTATCAAATCTACCATCGACTGAATTAAATTTCTCATATACTTTTACAAACTCCTGGCCAATGCCGTCGAACTTTTCTTCCATTCTAATAAATCCTGAATCAATTTTCTGAGCTAGTATTTCTAAGGTTATCTCTTTTTTCATAAGTTAATTCTATCAACATACCCAAAGTCCGCAACTGTGGATAACTTCAGGGCTATTTTACGAGACAAGCACCTACTCCTCGGTTTCCGGTCTTGCCACCTCTAAAAGCTCAATATCTGACTCCGCACCGGTGATTCGGACCACGTCTTTATCAATCTTTTTAAACTCCTTGTTTGAAGCGTTATAGTGGTTTACGGTCGTACTTAAAGCATTGCCAAGCTTGGTCTGATACTCTTCATAGCTTTTCAAATGCTTCTGCAAACCTTCGACATTTTTGCGAATTTCTTTAGCTGATTCTTCAATCTGCATCGCTTTCAAGCCTTGCAGAACGGTTTGTAAATAAGCCAAGAATGAAGTTGGCGAAACGATAATTACCTTATACTTATTGGCCGAACGTTGGATTAGATTATCTGTCTCGTCCACCGAGGCTCCAATTTTATTGACCAAAAGATCGTAATAAATCGCCTCGTGGGGGATAAACATAAAAGCAAAGTC
>CAIJXO010000043.1 GCA_903824735.1 uncultured bacterium
CCTCGATGCTTTCAGCAGAGTTTACGTTACCATTCTGACCAAAAGTGATATCACCATTGGCACCAGGATACTTGTTTAATTCAGAAATTGTTTTGTTGGCACAGATTGTATCGTCTCCACATTTCTCGATAGCGAGAGCCAAGATTTTTACCGCATCATAACCAGAACCAAGGTAAACGGGTGAAGCGGTCGAGGCAGCAGGATCTTTCTTCTTGTATTCGGCTAGGAATTTCTGCGCTGAAGCCGAGCCAGTCTCTTGTGGGTGAGGGTAGTATATCTTCATACCAGTACCGACGTTTACTTTCGCGATATCGGCTGACTGTACGGTCGATAGGCCGACTACTTTCTTTTTTAGGCCCATCTCCGTTGCTTGTTTTACAAAGAGCGCATAATCTGGTGTGAAGCCAGCGACGAAAACGGTATCACTAGGGTCGCTCATGATTTTGGCAATCTGGGTACGCATGTCTTTGGTGCCTTTAGCGAAAGTCTCAATGTATGGCTTATTAATTCCACGGCTTTGTAGCTCGCTCGCAAAAGCTAAACTGGTTTCTTTGCCCATTTCATCATCCACTACCAGCAAAGACATACTCTTGGTACCGATTTTTTCAAAAGCATAACCAATAATTTTCTTAGTGATTGAGTTTACTGACGGTAAGACGTTAAAAGTCATCGCTTTGATTCCTTCTTGGCCATAAGTCACCGCGAGTCCAGTGGTAATTAAAATTGAAGAATCTCTTTCGGCGGATTTCAAGACCGGGATACGAGCGGCGGCACAAAGCGGACCAACAAAGTAATGTATTTTTTCGACGTCAGACATTTTACGATAGGCGCTAATCGCTGTCGCACCAGCACAGGCATCATCTTCCATCACGAGTTCAAGGTGGTGACCATTGATACCACCAGCCAAGTTTATTTCTTCCTGCGCAGTTAGGGCACCTTTCTTCATCCATTCACCCAAAGTCGCCCCGGTGCCAGATAGGGGAACAAGCACGCCGATCTTCATTGTCTCGGCTGGTTTTTTAATCTGATAGGTAGTAACTAAGGCGACTAAAACTACGACAATAACGATAGAGCTGACTATTTTTTTGTTCATATGATTTAAGCTTATTTGTTAAACGCTCTTGACTTATGGTATAATAATAGTCTAAATTAGAAGACTGTCAATTGAGTTGATTGACAGTTTGACAGTATTCTGCTAAGCTCTGTATATACAAGCTCAGACTTGTCACAACATGTATGACACTTTAATCAGTTTAGGCTTCCGCAAGAACGATGCATTAGTGTATTTAGCCTTAGTGGAGATAGGCCCGTGTTTTGTCGCACCACTGGTAAAGCAGACTAAAAAGCATCGTCAGATTGTCTACAACTCTCTGAATGCTCTTTTAGAAAGACACCTGATTAACGTGGCCGAAAAAAACGGCAAGAATTTTTATTCTATTGCCGATCCGCAAAGATTGTTAGTCGACTTGAAACAAAAAGAAGTTGTTGCTCATAGTTTAGTTCAGAAAATTGAGGAAAAACAGAAAGTGGGCCAAGAGCAAGTCGAAGTTTTCGTCGGTAAGTCGAGCTACGAGCGGGGAACAGCCGATTTCCGTCGCCACGCACTGGAAGCTAAAGAGTATGTGGTAGTCCGTGGTGAAACCAAGGGTTGGTTCGAGCATACGAGAGGTTTTTTTCCTTTGCATGTGGATGAGCTGAATAAACTTAGGAGAAATGGAGTCGATATCATGATTGCCTTTTTCGAGCACGACCGCGCAAACGCAATAAAGTTCTTAGGACCTCATCTGGGTAATCCATATATCTGTAAAATCACACCGGATGATTATAAATTACCGCACACGGTGTGGCTGGCTGGTGATCATGTCTATTTTGTGACCCCCGCCGTCGACCCAATCGTCGTCCATATAAAAAGTCCTTATCTAGCTGGCCAATACCGCGACTATTTCTGGCACATTTGGGAGAAGGGGAAGATGTTGGAGAAATAACTACTTCTCTGACGAAATACTCCAGAGGGCGTGGAATAGACTCAGCATAGTTTGATGAATCTCTTTGTTCTCAATTATAAGACCAAAGTTTGATTTAGCTGTAGAAATTATGGCAACTTTGTCGGCGTACATAAAGATGCTAGTCGGAATGAAAAATTTGGGAGGAGCGTAGCGGATATCTCTCAGTAATTCCTTACCGCCATGGTAAATGTAATCTTCAGATTCTGTTTCGCGCATTCTTATACTGATAGACCTGACGCCGTTCTTTATACGTCTTGCGACATAATCTTTCATAAAATCATCGCCCGCTGTTTCCACTAATTGTCGTGAAGATATGATGTTTGGTAATTCTTTGTCTCCAGAGTCTAAAATATCTTCGTAAATATTTTGGATTCCTTTTTGCCCGTAATAGTATTTTACATTCGACGTCTCTTTTCCCTCCTGGAATAGACTTCTCAGAGAGGGGACAAACTTCTCGGCGTAGCTTAGGGATCTTTTGGCTTGTTTAATCAATGCCTCAGGTGGCTCAGCTTTATACAAACGTTTCTTCGCTTTGGGAACAATTGAAATCAAGCCGCGTTTAGCTAACTCGTCAAGAATTATATAACAGGTAGGCCTTTTGATTCCAGACCTCTTGGAAATGTCCGCGACAGTGAATGGTTTTGACGTTAAAGCTGCTAAGTAGAGGCGCGCTTCTTTGTCTCTAAGCCCCAACATCTCTAGTTGTTTTTCTTTTACCATCCATCTATTATACAC
>CAIJXO010000044.1 GCA_903824735.1 uncultured bacterium
AGCACGCCACAAACCCTCAAGGCGGTCTCGAGCGTGAAAGTCCAAATGCTTAAATGTTTTTCTCATATATTTATCTTATACATGAGTTGCATTTCAAACAAGAATTTTCATGATGAAAATCCCGGGCCAGACAAACACGACCACCGTCGCCCCGAGTGCCATAAGGGTACACAAGAACTTTAAACGTCGACGTAACATAGACACCTCCATTAATGACAGCTGAGGCACATTCCTCAACTGGTATAAATTGTATTATACACCCAAAGGGGTTAAAAGTCAAGGTCAGTGAGATCGGTGAAGAGATAGACATCACCAGGGATTTCTTTGAGAATGGCGGCGGGGGTAGAAGCTAGGTCGGCCTTGGGATCCATGAGTCGAGTTAGCGCCTCCCTCTTATTTTCGCCCGCCGCATAGACAATCGCTGTATCAATCTTTCGCATTAGATTCATCGTGGTGGTAATGCGAAAAGGATACGGATTTTTACCAGTAGCATCATAGCCAGTAACAAGTTTAGTTTCATCATCTCCTTCGAATAGTTCCTTAAACTTTTCTGGTGCTTCGGGGAACGGCATCATGCCCGAAGTGTGCCCATCAGGACCAATACCCACGGTCGCGATGATAATTCCGTCGGGGTTTTTCTTTAACCAGTCATTTAAATCGCAATTGAATCTCTCGGCGAGTACGGCCTGGGTTTCACCTTCTCTTACTCTAGTGTCAAATACATTAACGCCCTGGCCACGTGCTTTTTTGTAAAACTCAGTAGCCATTATCAAAGACATATTGCTTTCCTTGGGATCGGTACTGAATCTCTCATCAAGTGGAGCTGCCACCGTCACACTACTACTCAATTTATCTGTGTTAACTTTTTCAAGTAGCGACAAACAAGATCCGCCAGATAAAAGTAGAAGTACTTTTTTATCTAAACTAAGTGCCTCGTGCAGGACTTTATCAAACTTGCTCGTCGCTAAGTTTAAAACATTGTCTTTCTCTTCCTGATTTTTTGGGAAAAAATAATTGATTGGCACAAAGCAAGTTTACCATAAAACAAAAAGAAGCCCAGTTTCGTGGGCCTCTCTTTGTTTAGGTTTCTTAAGTAAGATTATGACAAATGCTTGGAGACAAGCTTGGTCATCTCAAACATGTTCACAACGGCCTTACCGCCGAAGACGGCTTTTAGATTGGCATCAGCATTGATGTTTCTCTTGTTCTTTGGGTCTTGAAGATTCTTACCCTTGATGTAAACCCACAAAGCCTTCACCACTTCTGAACGAGGCATTGGGCCAGCACCGACGACAAGCGCAAGCTCTGGGCTAACTGTTAGCGGTTTCATAAAAGCTGAATTCACTTTTTTTTCTGCCATTTGATTAAAATTATTAATTAATAAACTGTTATATAGTATAGCACGATAGGCAAAATAAGGAAAACAAGCCTTACTCATACCTCAAGGCATCAATCGGATTTAGTTTGGCCGCCCGACGGGCAGGATAATAACCAAAAACTATGCCGATAGCAGCTGATACACCGAAAGCTAGGAGTACCGACATCAGTGAAATACTGGTCTGGATAATTCCCAGGTAAGAAATAATCGCTCCGACACCCCAGCCAAGAGCGACACCAATAAAGCCGCCGACAAAAGTCATGGAAACCGCTTCAATCAAAAATTGCAAATTAATATCTTTGCTCTTGGCGCCAATCGCCTTACGCAGACCAATCTCTTTAGTACGCTCAGTCACGGTCGTCAGCATCATGTTCATAATACCAATACCGCCGACAACGAGCGAAATTCCCGCCACGGCGGCAAGCAAAATCGTGAAAGTGCTGGTCACGCTTGAAGCGGTCGCCACGATATCACTTTGATTCATTATATTAAAGTCGGCCAAAGTGGTATCTTTTATCTTATGACGAGTCAAAAGTAGTTCCGTAATATCAGTTTGGACTTGCGTCATGACATCAGCACTTTCGGCTTGAATATTTATCGTCGAGACATAATCGTCCCCCGCCAAAAACCTTTGAGCGGTCACTAGCGGGATAAAAATCATATCATCCTGACTACCAAAACCGGTACCGCCTTTGGCTTTCGTCACACCGACAATTTTAAACTCCATCCCATTTATTCGAATCACCTGCCCAACCGGATCACTATCCACACCAAATAAATCATCACGCACTGACGGCCCAAGTACAGCGACCTTTGATAAAGCCTTATTATTTTGATCAGTTATAAAAGTACCGGAATCGATTTCCACATTCTTGACTGTCAGATAAGTCGCGGTTACTCCATCGACAGAAGTATTAGTGTTTGTACCTTTGGCCGTGACCTGATAGCGGCTAGATAATTCAGGTGCGACAGCATTTACTCCAGTCACACTAGCACCGATTGCTGTCGCATCAGCATAAGTCAAAGTCTTGGCCGACCCGCGACCAGTATTTACTTGTACCCCGGGGGTACGCTCAGCCCCGGGCATAACCATAAGTAAGTTGGAGCCGATTGACTGAATACTAGCCTGAATAGAACTTTGCGCGCCCTGACCAATCGAGATCATGGCAATCACTGAAGCGATACCGATAATAATACCAAGCATGGTCAAACCGGTTCGGACTTTATTGGCCGTTAGCGCTGAGTATGTCTCCTCTAGTACATCAATAATATGCATGATATTTTATTTAATTATTCGACGCTTGTGATTCTTATTATCCGAGACGATCTCCCCATCGCGGATAAAGATTATACGTTCGGCATGTTCAGCGACTTCGTGTTCGTGCGTAATTAAAATGATGGTACGTTTATTGTCTTTATTCAAGCGCTGAAAAGTTCCGAGCACAATTTCTCCAGTCTTGGTATCCAAGTTTCCCGTTGGCTCATCGGCCAGAATTATGGTCGGATTATTCACGAGGGCCCGAGCAATCGCCACGCGCTGAATCTGACCACCGGAGAGTTGATTTGATTTATGCTGAAAATGTGCCTCGTCTAAACCCGCCGATAATAAAGCGGTTACCGCCCCCTTTTCTCTTTCTTCTTTCGAGACTCCTTCGTAAATTAAGGGCAACATGACATTTCGCAAAACCGTTGTTC
>CAIJXO010000045.1 GCA_903824735.1 uncultured bacterium
CGGAGCTTAAGGAGCTGGGCTTGCCTTTGTGTGGTTATCAGGAGATGATCGGGAAAATTATCGAGGAGATTAAAAACCGAGACTAATGTTACCACTAAACACTTGGATTACATCGATTTTCAAGTGAAAATTGTGTTAGAATGGCTCCATGGATCTAACCTTACCAATTGGCGATGTCGTTTTGAATATCAGAGTGGCACTTATCGTTAAGACGAAAAAGGGCTTTATCTTCGAAAGACATAAGACGGGCTACTATTTTCTGGTCGGCGGAAGGGTTAAGGCGGGGGAGTCGTCAGAGCAGGCCGTAAGAAGAGAGGCAATGGAGGAAATTGGCATACCAATTAAGAATTTAAAGATGAAGGCGATAATTGAGAATTTTTATATTTCGCACGAGAAACAGGTGCACGAACTTTGTTTTGTGTACCAGACGGAAGAGATTGTCGAAAAGGAATTCGGTAAAGAATTCTTTATCTACAATAAAGCCGAAATAGATAAAATAGACTTGCAGCCAAAGATTATGGGGGAGGTTATAGTCTCAGAGAATAAAGAGATATTGCACCTGATATCTAAGTAGTTTTCTTATAAAATGCAAGACAATGAATTGGGAGGATTTTGAGAAGATGATCTAGTCAGTATAGATTTATACAAAAATGACCAAAGACGAAGTAATAAATGATATTAAGCTAAAAAAGCCAAGAATCGTCTATATTTCTGGCAAGACTTCTACTGGAAAGACTACTTTTTCTAAAGAACTTCAGACCGCCGGATATAAGGGCATTGAGCTTGATAATGTTGTGACTGAATCAATCGTTAAACCGTTTAATATTACTCCAACGACTGAGGCTTTTATGACGGCTTATCGTGATACCGGACCAAAAGAACAAGTTGCGGCTTTTATTTTTGCAGCAAGAGAAAATATTTTAAAAGAAATTACGACGTCTAGTGTCGTCGTCGATGGGGCAATCGCAAGGTCAAGGATACTTAAAGAAGTCTTTTCTGGAGAGTTGGCAGATTTTTATTTTGTCTATTTTCACCCGACGGACGTGGAAGAATATAAAAGGCGAATCACCGAGAGATTCATTGCGGGTGTTCATACCGGAACCACTGCTTTACCAAAAAACTTTTGGGCTTTGATAAGTGATGGCGACGTAGGACAATTTAAGTTGACGGGTGTGTTAAATGAAAATCTAAAAAAAGCTATAGCCGATTTTGTTTCTGGATCGATAGAGGAATCAAAGCAGCGCCTTTTTGATTTTAAGCAGCAATTTCCAGATATTTATGTGGTAGAGGTATAGTTGTAGGGTGTCGTCTTCCTGTCTTGAGATATGTTAGAATAGTCGAGTAAATTGCAATTATGAAAAAAGAACGTTATAAAGTAATCCCAATCGCCTTGTTACTCTTGGTGGTAGATGGCAAAATTCTTTTATCTCGCCGTTTTAACACCGGCTTTGAGGATGGTAACTATGGTCTCCCAGCTGGTCACGGAGAAGAGGGTGAGACAATGCGAGAAGGAATGGTCCGTGAAGCCAAGGAAGAGATTGGTATTGAGATTAAGCCAGAAGATTTAGACTTGGCACTTATGCAGCATCAGTTTTGCGATGATCCAGGCAATCCGCATGCTCGAGCCAATTTTTTCTTTACTGCTCGTAAATGGCAAGGCGTGCCGACGAATATGGAGCCAAACGAATGTGATGATGTGAGCTGGTTTCCACTTGATGCTTTGCCTGTAAACATTATTGGTCATGTACGCAATGCGATTGAGACTTTTCGTCAGGGAAAGAATTATGTGGAGTATGATTGGGAGAAGAGGAAATAAGATTCGACAGTGAACACTCGTTCACCTATAATATAGGGGTGGAAAAAGTAGTCAAAAATAAAACGATTTTACACATTGATGGCGATGCCTTTTTTGTCGGTGTTGAGGTCGCAAAAAATCCGAAGTTAAAAGGTAAGGCGGTTGTTACTGGTGAAGAAAAAGGGATTGTAACGGCCTTGTCGTACGAAGCGAAAGCTTTAGGTATCAAGCGCGGTATGTCCACCTTCCACGTGAAGAAATATTTTCCTAAAGTAATTATTTTACCCGGTGATTATAAAAGTTATGCCAAATATTCAAGCTTGATGTTTGATATTGTTCGTCGTTATGTCGACGATGTCGAGGAATACAGTATTGATGAATGCTTTGGTGATCTGACTGGACTCGAACATCCGCTTAAAATGACTTATCGCCAGATCGCCGAACGAATTAAAAAAGAGGTGAATGTTGAACTTGGTTTGTCGGTCTCTCTTGGTGTTGCGCCGACTAAGGTACTCGCCAAAGTAGCGTCGAAGTGGGTTAAGCCCAATGGTCTGACTGTCATCGAGAAGGATAATGTTAAAGAGTTTCTCGCTAAAACCCCCATCGGCAAAATCTGGGGTATCGGTCCGCGCACGGCAGAAGCGCTCGAGAAAAGGGGAATTAAGACGGCTTTGGATTTTGTAAACAAAGATATTGCTTGGATTGGAAATAATCTATCTAAACCTTACGAAGTCATTTGGCAAGAACTAAACGGTATTTCACTATTGGAAATTGATCCTAGACCTAAGACTGTTTATTCTTCCATTCAAAAAACCAGGACTTTTCACCCAGCGACAAACGACAAGTTATTCTTGTTTTCGCAGTTGTCGAAACATATCGAAGAAGCGTGCACTAAGGCCAGACACTTTGATCTAGTCGCTCGTAAAGTTTCATTTTTCCTGAAGACGAGTAATTTCGAATATCATACCTGCTCAGTCAATCTAAAGACATCGACCAATGCGCCAGAAATGATTGTCACTTTAGCTGAAGAAAAAATAAAGGAAATACATCGTCGTGGTGTGTTATACCGAACCACTGGCGTAGTGCTTCATGATTTAGTTTCTTCAGACACGACTCAGGGTGACCTCTTTGGTCGCAGTGCGCAAGCAAATAAATTTGAAGTCGTGCATAAGCAAATTGACACTTTAGAAAAGAAATTTGGCAAAAAAGTGCTTTATTTAGCTTCTACTCAAAAAGCAATCAAAAGAAAGACGGGGGCAACAGAGGCAGAGGATTTGGATCGAGATTTGCTGTTTTTATAGGGTTTTGTGGTAAAATATTATATATGAACAAAGTAACACATTTCGAATTTCCTTGGGACGACAAAGAGCGCGCTAAATCATTTTATCAAAACGTCTTCGAGTGGAAACCTTTCGAGTGGGAGCAGTTTGGTTATATTAGCTGGCAAACTGGACCAGTCGACGAGAAAATGCAGCCGAAGGAGGCGGGCTTTATAAACGGTGGTTCTAGTAAGCGTGATCCAGGCATGTCTTACCCGATGTTTTATATTGATGTGCCTAATATGGATTTGGCTCTTGAAAAAATAGTAAAAAATGGTGGGTCAATCGTCCGTGGCAAAACGCCACTTGGTGAAGGTGGTTCGATGGGCTACTTGGCTTGGTTTAAAGATTCTGAGGGGAACATTCTAGGCTTGTCGGAGTATAAGAGGGCAAATTAAGTAATACAGTTATGAAAAACCTTAGCGAATCAGAAATAGTTCCAATCGATCCTAGTCAGTCGAGTCTCATTACTGACCAGGTACCGGGCGCCACTTTTCACACCAAAGAATATTTTAGACACGGCCCAGACCAGATGTTCTTGGTTAGGTTATTAAAGGGTATAATCCCGATTTCCGACATCTTGTGTATTGAGGGTGATGCTGGGAAGGAAAAATATCTATCTTACGAAATGCCCTTAAATAACATTTCGACGAATGGAGCATTAAAACCTTTGGCCCAGGCCGAGCTAGATGTACTTATTCTGGATTATGTATTTAATGATTGTGATCATGCAACGCCTGTATCTGATCAAAGCGAAGTCGAAAGATCGAATATTATGATTGGAAAACAGGCACACGCCTTCTTTGACTTTGAAATCTTTGCAAATTTTTGGTCTTATAAGGGAGTCAATAAAGAATACTTACTAAGAGATTTTACTAAATTCTCTAAGGTTCAAGCTATTTTTTTGGCTAGTCGTCTCGACAATCTCATTGAAAGATTTTCTGGTGCTGCCGGCGTAGATTTTATAAAATCTGTCGCCGAGTCAGTAGAAAAGACAACAGGTGATAAGATAACTGTCATTGAAAAAGCTTTACCTGTGGCTGGCGGTAAAACCGTGGCCTTTCAGTCTGAATTATTGAATCGCTTGAAAAAGATGAAAGCCTTTTTAGATTTTGTCTTATAATGAAAAAACTCTTAACTCTCTGCCTCGTCTGTCGTGATAATGAAATTCTTCTCGGTATGAAGAAGCGTGGATTTGGAGAGGGACGCTGGAACGGTTTTGGTGGAAAAGTGGAAACGGGTGAGACGATTGAAACCGCGGCGATTCGCGAGCTTGGCGAGGAGGCCGGGCTTGTGCCTAAGTCGATTGAGAAAGTCGGGGTGATTGATTTTACTTTTCAGAGTGATCCCAAAGTCTTAGAAGTCAGTGTCTTTAGGGTAACAGATTTTGTCGGCGAGCCAGTCGAGACTGAGGAGATGCGACCGCGGTGGTTTAAAATCACTGAAATACCATATTCGCAGATGTGGAAAGATGATGAAGTATGGTTACCACTTTTGTTGCAAGGTAAAAAGTTCAGAGCGAGCTTCGTGTTTGACAAGCCCGCCTCGAGTGATTACGCTGGGAAGATAATTTCGCA
>CAIJXO010000046.1 GCA_903824735.1 uncultured bacterium
CTAGACCCCTACTCAGACACACATCACGAATATCATTTTCTAATTTAATATAGTTTTCGACGATAACATGATTCTCTTCGCTACCCAGCCTAATTGGAATAACCGTTCCTAGTAGTTGGTTTAGATTACCCAATATTTTATAAGCACTATTCGTGCACAAAAATACCCCGCCTGGTTTTAGAACTCTATATATTTCCGATATCGGTGGTTCTATATTTTGGAAATGATGCAAGACAAAATTGGCAAAAACGATATCAAATGAATTATCTTCTAGCGGTAAATGTGCCCCATCCGCCGTCATAAAAACCAGCTCATTATCATCAGCATAATTCTTCTTAGCTAACTCAATCATCTCTGGACTATTATCAACCCCGACAATAGATTCCGCTCCTAAATCAAGAAGCCTCTTGGAATAAGTGCCGTCGCCACAACCAAAATCCAATACCTTTTTGCCTTTCACGCCGATATTCTTCAAATAAGAGAAAACTTCCTGATCAGTCGAGACAAAAAGTCCGCGCTTCTTCGAATAGTCGTTAGAAAGTTTTTGAGAATAAATGGACATTTATTTTGTAATAATAGCAAAGATAGACACGCGGGTCGACAGACACCAAATTTTGCCCAAGAGAAAAGTGCCGTACAACAGGTACGGCACTTTCACGATTCCCTCTCCAGGCTTTCGACCGCTCCGACGACGAGTCGCAGCATCTTGACCCAGTCTCTTTTGTCGTTTGGCGTCCAACACTCTTTGCTTGCGACGACGGCTTGATACCCATGAAAGTCGATAGTGCAAACCTCCTGGAAATACTCTGGGACAAAGATCCCGAGTCCCCGAATGAGGTTCCGCTCTATCCACATCATAAGCAACACTCCGCCTGGCCCCAGGTCACCCGATTCCGCCTTCACATGCGGAATCATTCCGTCCGTGAGCACAATATCGAATGACGGTACGCCCCTTGCCGGGTCCGTAATCATCGACACTGCTTCACGATAAGTGTTCACGATTGTGACATCGTGACCAGCCAGTTCCCTTTGGGGATCAGTCGCCAGCAAATCGGCTTCGGTGTCAAACGACACGCAAAGGATTTTCATGTTCCACCTCCATTTTTAATCTAGCATAAGGTTTGGGAAAGGCAAAGAACGACGAATCTAAATCAAAGAATACGATTACAACGATAATAGCAAAACCGAGGTCTGGGATGGAAATATAAGAAATTACGCCGAATATATCCCAAAAGAGGAGTCTGAAATCAAAAAAGAGAGCCATTATCATGCCTTAAAAACAAATTGACCGTTTTGGACAAAAAGGTTTTCTTGGCAAAATAAAATACCCCGAATTATCCACTTATGTAAGCCCAATATGCAATTAATAATCTGTTATAATACCAACACCATGAAGTCAGATAAAAAAGGGCAAATACGCTTCGTCGATCTATTCTCAGGTATTGGAGGTTTCAGAGTTGCTATAGACAAACTTGGAGGAAAGAGCTTGGGTTATTCCGAAATAGATATATTTGCTAAAGAAACATACAATACCAATTTTGGTGACCCGGATGAACACGATCTTGGTGATGTAAGAAAAATAGAAAAATTGCCAGAAATTGATTTAATTACAGGCGGCGTACCCTGTCAGTCATGGTCTGTGGCCGGAAAGAGATTAGGTTTTAAAGACCCAAGAGGCCAATTGTGGTTTGATACGATCAGAACAGTAAAAATATCAAAACCAAAAGTTTTTATTTTTGAAAATGTGAAAGGATTGGCAGACCCAAGAAACTTATCAAACCTTAACTTAATTAAAAGTGAGTTCAATAAATTAGGTTACACTGTTTTTAGCAAAGTACTTAATACATTTGATTTCGGCCAACCGCAAAACAGAAGCAGGATATTTATTGTTGGATTCAGAAATGATCTAAAAAGTCATACTCAGAACTTCGAATACCCAGAAGGAAAAGAAAACGGAAGAGAACTTATTGAATTTTTGGATGGAATCAGAAAAAAGAATATCGTAAAAAACAAATTTTCTATACATGCACTGTTTGAAGGCAAAGTCCCTTTATCGAGGAATGCTTCCCAAAAAATAGACGAGTTCAACGATTTTTTTGTTCTATGCGACACACGCAACGGCCACACGACTATCCATTCCTGGGATATAAGGGATACGACAAGACACGAGAAGGAAATATGTATGGCGATTCTTAGAAACAGAAGAAAGAAAAAGTTCGGCAAAAAGGATGGCAATCCACTTTCCCTTAAGGACATACAAGGACTGGTTAACAACGTGACTAAAAAAAACATAGACGGTCTTGTGGCAAAAAAAATACTCAAGTTCAACAAGGAAAAGAAAATTGACCTTGTCCATAGCAAAAATTCTTCGGGTGTAGACGAAATTTACAGGGTATATTTGCCAAACAGTCGCATATTTTCGACCTTAACAGCAACCGGCACAAAAGATTACATTGCCACCGAATACGTGGAAGGTAAAACATTGGAAGAATACAGAAACAATTTTATCGAAAAGATTTTAAGAAAAAAGAACCTGAGACAGGTTACCCCGAAAGAAGCCTCGCGAATACAAGGTTTCCCGGACGATTTCAAAATTCACAAGATTGATCGGCACGCGAACAAACAGATCGGAAATTCGGTCAGCCCGATTGTTGTGGAAGAGGTAGTCAAAAAAATAATAGATACCGGAGTCTTTGACAACTAACTGCCTATTTTCCGTACGCTCGGACATATAGATCCAAAAAATCTTCAGTCTTAGTCTTAAAATCTTTGTTGTTTTTAATAATAGAAACAGCTTTTGGTATAACCTTAAATAACGTTTCTAAAGCTTTTTTATCCCCAGTAACAATTTCATAAAAAGTGGCACCGTCTATTTTTAACATATCTTTTCTGTATCTTTTCTTTGGCAATACAAAAGGCTTAATAAACCTTCTTGATGTCTTTGGAAGTATTATGACGAGATAAGCAACGTAGCCCTTTTTACTTCCTTTCAAAAAACCAGCCAACGTATTATACACTGCCTTCGTAGAACCGGCATTCATCGTATTGTATTTGTTTTTTATTTCAGCAATGATTTTTTTCTTTTTGTTTTCGACGTCATAACCGCCACCTGATCCAGGATTATTCCAACCTGCGACAGAACCAAGAATATTTTGGTGAAAATATCCTATTGAGTTTTGAAAAGTTTTTTGGATTTGCCTTACTTTTTCCTGTCTAATCCAATCTTCGTAGGGTATATTTTGGGCTAGTGCATCGAAATGCGCCGAAAATGGGTCGATGACGTTGGAATATAGCTTTTTCTCGGCGTCATTAAGCGAGTTTTCCATAGAATCCATTACCCTGCGTACCTCTCTTAAAATAACCTCGTCTTCCACATAGGGATAAATTTTCTTTGACATGGATTAAATACTAATATTATATTGAAATTTAAGCAAACACCATTTAAGTGCAACTAACCAATCAAATTATTAAGCCCATTTTCCGCTCTTTCAATTAAATCATCATAAGTAAGGACTTCTACCCAATGAAAGTACGAAAGCAATATTCTCATATTTTTAGGTTCTGCAGAAATTGTCTGAGACATTGCATTTATCGATTCCTTGCCCCTCCTACCAATTAGTAAAATTCCTTTTGGCTTGTAATACTTCCCGTATGTATCTTTTAATATCTCTCTACCTGTTGCGTCATCTCGCTCGGAGGTATATTCGCTATAATAATATTCCATATACCCTGTAAGCTGACCGAGAGCTTCGGCTAGCTTAGGAGATATAAACTGTCTTTCTTTTTTATCAGCACGCAAAAGCTCCTCGTTGGGAAGTTTTACTTCTAGAATATCAGACAAACCGTCAATCCGAAAAAGTCTACCGTCTGGGTTTCCAGAAAACCCAGCCTCCCTGAAATCGAGGGTTTTATATTCAGGCCCAAAAAGCCATGGATTATTTTTTAAAAATCTTTGAATGTCAGACACTTCTTTCACTGCCGGATCAGAAATTATTTTTTTGAATTCCATAATTCGCCGTCTTTTTTCTTCAATTTTAGTTTTAGATAACCCGCTTTTTATTAATTCTGGGATATCAAGATCGGAAGTAAGATAACCCTCCTTATTTAGTTCGTCAATTAGTCTTTTCCCTTTTTCAGTCGAAAACAGCGTCTTTATCTTTTTGACTGTTTCATCCCCAAAATCAGTCGTATCCTCAGCGAATTTAATTTTACGTTCATTAATACTAGGCAAATCAAGTCCTGATAAGAATTTTAAAAAGCCAATAATTTTATCGAAGGAAAGCCAATCAAGTCTAACTCCTTCGGTATCCTCAACTTTCCACTCTTTCTTACGAGTATACTTGTACTTAGTGATACGCACCTCCTCTACCTCTTTATGCTTATTGATGAATGTTAACCTAAGCTTATATCTTGTGGGAGAAAAAATTGCTTCTATTTCTTTTGGCTTCCCATCATCATAAGCCGAAACAACCGAAAAATACTTCCCTTCATTTTTCTTGAACAGCTTTGTATAAAGAGTGTCGATGTCGTAATTTTTTGTATACTCACCGTCTTTCGGATCAAAGTAATCACTGTTGATGAAATTGGGTGATATGTCTTTACTCTCGTTTGGTTGTTTATTATTTTCTTCAGACATAATATTTATATGACTAACTAATCATACTTGCGTTACACTCAACTTGGCTGCCAGACCTGGATTCGAACCAAGATACACGCCTCCAGAGGGCGCGGTCCTACCATTAGACGATCTGGCAATAATAGTAATTCCTATTACTACCTACAGAGAATACGTTAAAAATGAAGTTTTTTCAAGCGCTTGACGCTAATATTCATTTTGCTATACTTTACATATTAGTGGCTTCGGCCTCCGAGGGCCCCGCAAGGTGCGGGGCCCGATTCTTTATA
>CAIJXO010000047.1 GCA_903824735.1 uncultured bacterium
AGCCTTGAGAACCGCCCTACTTATTACAATGCGCCTTTTAAAAGAGGAGTATGTATTAAGGTTACTACCAAGACACCCAAGAAACCTAACTCCGCTATTCGTAAAATCGCCCGTGTCCGTTTGACCAACGGCCTTGAGGTTACTGCTTACATCCCAGGTATGGGTCACACTTTACAGGAGCACTCAGTGGTGATGCTCAGAGGAGGTAGAGTAAAGGATGTCGGTCTTCGCTATACTATTGTCCGCGGTGTGCTTGATGCCACCGGTGTAGAGAAGAGAATGAAGGGTAGAAGTCAGTACGGTGCTAAGAAACCAAAAGCTGGTAAATAATTTAAATACTAAAATTACATGCGTAGAAAATTAAAAGCAAAGCCAATAATCGTTCCAGACCTAGTTTACAGCTCGGTTAAAGTAAGTAAGTTTACGAACTACATAATGGAGAAGGGCAAGAAAACTATTGCTCGCAAGATCGTCAACAATATGTTTGATGAGATTAAGACTAAGACCAAAACTGCTAATCCACTTGAGATTTTCGAATTGGCTCTTTCTAACACCGCGCCAAACGTTGAGGTGCGTTCAAAGAGAGTGGGAGGTGCCAACTACCAGGTTCCAGTAGAAGTTCGTCCAGAACGCCGTGCCGCTCTTTCCATGAAATGGATTATCGACGCTGCTCGTAGCAAGAAGGGAGCTCCAATTCACAAGAAATTAGCTGACGAAATGATCGCTGCTTCTAAGAATGAAGGTGAAGCTGTCCGTAAGCGTGAGAACACTCTCAAGATGGCTGAAGCCAACAAGGCCTTCGCTCACTTCGCTTGGTAATTTTTGTCTGACAAAAATTATCCCGAGGCTCTGTCGAGGGATTAGATTGAATATTTTAAACAAAAAGTCACCGTAAGGTGATCTTTTGTTAGGTGGAACCTCGGGCGGGTTATGCACAGTCAAAAAGATGACGTAATTTTGATTCTGGTGATAGACTATTTGAGTAATAAATAATTTAAAAAATCATGGATAATCCACTAATGCAGATACAAGAAAATCTGGAGTCGATAAAGAAAGTGCAGGATACTCTAGAGTATTGGTCGGCTCGGGATTTAATGGCGATACTGGGGTATGTAAAATGGCAGAAATTTATCGAAGTGATAAAAAAGGCAAAAGAGGCCTGTGTGGCAAGTGGAAACGAGGCTAGCGATCACTTTACCGACGTGGGTAAACCGATCGTCGGCGGAAAAGGGGCTGTTCAGACCGTGAATGATTTTCTACTTACTAGATACGCTTGTTATTTGATTGCTCAAAATGGAGACCCACGCAAACCACAAATTGCCTTGGCTCAGACATATTTTGCCACTCAGACTCGAAGACAAGAACTGATGGAAGAAAGAGAACTACAAAATAAACGTTTAGATGCACGAGAAAAACTTAAGGAAACAGAAAGTAAGATAGAATCTACCGTTTATGAAAGGGGAATTCGTTTACCGGTTGAGTTTGGGACTTTCAAGAATAAACATATTGAGGCTTTGTACGGAGGTATTTCGACTGTCGATTTAAAAAAGAAAAAGGGAATTCCTACGACTAGAGCCTTAGCTGATTTTGATACTGACGTGGAGCTAAAAGCTAAGGATTTTTCTTTGTCGATGACTGATCA
>CAIJXO010000048.1 GCA_903824735.1 uncultured bacterium
AGACTCTAGAATCATTACGTTTCCTTCCCTCCTCAGCTGAGGAGGGATTGAGGGAGGTTGGTCTTAGAGATAGTATAAAAAGCAGATGAAGGAAAAGGACGAAAGGTTGTAGGACCACCCGTCCTTTCCTTTCGTCCATTCAGTCCGCCCATCCTCTGGGGGTGGGGGTTGTGGCATCAATCGGCCCTACACGTTTGACCACCAATCCAAAGGCGTCAGCAAGGGCGTGAGAAATGCTCTTGCAGTCGCTATCTCCGAAGTCGTCCTCGATCGTTATTGCCAGGATTGGATTTCCTCCGTCACACTCCAGCTCGTGGTAGTCTACCCCCACGTTTATGTTCCTAATCAGGGGACGGCCTTTGATGGCCGCCCAGATCCTCTCGGAATACTTCACTGGATCAGGGTCGATTTTCTTCGGGTTGTACACGTGTACTATGACCATATGGCCTCCTTGTTTGTTTTGACTCCATTTTCATTATGCACACATATCCATTAAAAGTCAATGATGTGCTCCATCATATTTTAAGCTATTATTTTGTCTATGAGCGACACTAAATACAAAGCGACAATTGGACTCGAGATTCACGCGGAGATGGCCACGGTGACCAAGATGTTCTGCAATTGCGTAAATAATCCTGACGAGGAGAAACCCAATGTAAATATTTGCCCAGTTTGCATGGGCCACCCCGGGACTTTGCCAGTCTTGAACAAGCAAGCAATTAAAAATGTGTTAAAGATGGGAGTAGCGCTCGGTTCTAAGATTGCTGATTTTACCGAATGGGATCGAAAGAATTATTTTTATCCAGATATTCCAAAGGGCTATCAGATCAGTCAGTATAAATATCCTTTGATTACTGGTGGTAAATTAAATGGCATCAACATTACCAGAATTCACCTTGAAGAAGACACGGCCAAGTCCTATCATGATCGTGGCGATTTCTCCCTTGTCGATTTCAATCGCGCCGGCGTGCCTTTGATGGAACTCGTGACTGAACCGGAACTACATACCGGAAAAGATACGGCGGATTTTGCGCGCGAACTGCAACTACTTTTGCAGTACCTCGGCGTCGGTGAGGCCAATATGGAAAAAGGGGAAATGCGCATTGAGGCAAACATTTCGGTGAGTGACACTGATAAATTTGGAACAAAAGTCGAAGTCAAAAACCTAAACTCATTCAAGTCTGTTGAAAAGGCAGTGAATTATGAAATCGAACGCCATATCGAAGTGATCGAGGGTGGTGGAAAAATTGTGCAGGAGACTCGCGGTTGGGATGAAGATAAACAGAGCACTTACTCACAGCGTTTGAAAGAAGATTCTCATGACTATCGTTATTTCCCAGATCCCGATTTACCAAAGATGAAGATTTCAGAAATTCCTGAATTTGCGATTGAAGTCTTGAAGAAAGAACTTCCTGAATTACCTTGGGCGAAGCGAACTCGTTATGAAAAAGATTACGGCATCAAAGAAGCGGATGTCGAAATCTATGTACGGCCTGGAATCATTAGTACTTTTTTTGAAAAAGTATGCGTAGATTTTGGTGGTGACAAGAATCTGATTAAACTCGCTTCGAACTATATTATCTCTGATTTACTTGGCTTGATGAAAGTAGTAAACGGTGAAAATCTCGGACAGCTGACCGACAAGGGTTTTGCGGAATTGATTAAGATGGTGGCTGAATCGAAAATTTCTTCACGCGGCGCTAAAGACATTTTGAAAATGATGTTTGAAAAAGGAGGAAGCCCAATGGAGATTGCGGAGAAAGAAGGCTTACTGCAGAAAAGTGATGAGAGTGAGTTGATCAAGATTGCTGAGAAGATAATTGCCGACAATGCCAAAACCGTGGCTGATTATAAGGGTGGAAAGGAAGCGGCATTGATGGCCCTTGTCGGACAGGGAATGAAGGCGACAAAAGGTTCAGGTAATCCGCAAATACTTAAAGAAATCTTTTTGAAGTTGTTGGCGAAATAGGTTATAATTAGAGAAATGAAACTTAAAGTAAATGCTCCAAAGGTAAAAAAACTGGGCCTTGGTATTATTCATATCGGCGCGGATCACGCTGGTTTCTATTTGAAAGAAGCTCTTGTTACTTACTTAAAAAAACTAAATTATGATGTTATCGATCACGGTGCAAATTTCTTTGATGGTTATGATGACTATCCAGATTTTGTAATTCCGGTTGCCCGAGCTGTTTATGAACAGCCCAATAGTGTCCGTGGAATTGTTATTGGTGGTTCAGGACAGGGTGAAGCAATGGTGGCAAATCAGTTTCCGAATGTACGAGCGACGGTCTTTTACGGTAACAAGCCGTTTCAGGGAACAGACATTGTAAAGTTGTCGCGCGAGCATAATGATGCTAATATCCTTTCCATTGGTGCACGTTTTGTTTCGACCGGCGAAGCCAAGGATGCGGTTCAAGTTTGGCTCAATACTCCTTTTTCCGACGATTACAAATATATTCGTCGTATCAAGAAAATTGAAAAGGCTCTGCGCGAGATTCGTCTAAAGGATCATTTTTAATCTTTAATTAATTTTTATGGTTGATGTAACACCGGCAATATTAGAACCAGATCTAGAAAGCTTGCGTGGCCGTTTGGCTCAGGTGAGTGGTTTAACCGCACTTGTCCAGATCGATGTCTGTGACGGTAAGTTTGTCGTCAGTAAAACTTGGCCTTATGTGCGAGGAGGAATGGAAGAATTTGCTCGTATTGCCGCTGAAGATGAAGGCTTCCCATTTTGGGATTCTTTAGATTTCGAAATCGATCTTATGGTGCGTCATCCTGAATCCATTGTTGAAGATTGGATTAAGACGGGTGCCCGCAGTATCGTCTTACATATTGAATCGGCCCCAAATATCCTTGAGACCATCGAGAAACTCCGCGCCGACTACGGCACGGCTAAAGACGAAGCTTTTGGCTTACAGATTGGCATCTCCCTAAATGTTGCGACACCGATTGATGAGCTTTTTGAAATTTTAAATATGGTAGATGAAGATGGTGATTCGATTGTCGATTTTGTGCAGTTCATGGGAATCGATCATATCGGCGTTCAGGGTGCTGAGTTTGACGAAGTTGTCTTAGAAAAAATCAGTGATTTACGAAATCTTTACCCAAATATTCCAATTGCTGTCGATGGTGGTGTGCATCTAGACAACGCCGCCGATATCGTTTCCGCTGGCGCCAACCGCCTTATCTCTGGCTCCGCCATCCTCGAAAGTGATGATGTCGCCGAGGCGATTCATGATTTGAGTACAGCGGGGGAGTAAATGTGCTAAAATAACCCCATGAAAACACTACGCGAATATATTAAAGAAGCAGAACAGAAAGGAACAGCGATTGGGCATTTTAATATTTCTAATTTGGAAGCGTTGCGGGGGATTTTTAATGCGGCAAAAAGTTTGGATCTTCCGGTAATTATCGGTACGGCTGAGGGGGAAAGAAATTTTATTGGCGTAAGACAAGCGGCGGCTTTGGTGAAGAGTTTGAGGGAAGAATATAACTATCCAATTTTCTTGAATGCCGATCACACTTACTCTTTTGATAAAGTAAAAGAAGCGGTGGATGCTGGATACGACGCGGTGATCTTTGATGCGACCGGAATGTCATTTGAGGAAAATATAAAAATTACTAAACAGTGTGTGGAATATGCCAAAAGTGTAAATCCGAATATTATTGTGGAATCAGAATTGGGTTTCATTGGTAGCTCATCAAAAGTTTTAGAGGGAATTCCTGAGGGAGTTAAGATCACCGAAGAATTTTTGACCAAGCCAGAAGAAGCTAAGAAATTCGTCGAGGAAACCGGTGTCGATATGATTGCACCTGCTGTCGGAAACATCCACGGCATGCTCAAGGGTGGTAAAGATCCGGCTTTAAATATTAAAAGAATTGCGGAAATCAAAAAAGCGGTTGGTATACCGATGGTCTTACATGGCGCTTCAGGAAATTCACCAGAAGACATCAAAGCGGCGATTGCGGCTGGTATGTCTATTGTGCATATTAATACCGAAATCCGCGTGGCTTATCGCAAAGCTCTAGTGAAATCCCTCCAAGAAAATCCTGAAGAAGTGGCGCCATATAAGTATTCAAAAGATGCGGTTAAAGCCGTTTGCGATGTCGTAACTGCCAAACTTAAGCTATTTAGTAATCTCTAGTTGCATTTTTCTGCTTTTTCTGTATAATTGCCCCTATGTTTAAATTAAAGGTAGAAAAGCGAGATTTGAAGGAAAGCGTCGACGCGCTAAGAAAATCTGGTAAAATGCCAGCCGTTTTTTACGGTCCAAAAGAAGCTTCCACTCCAATCAAGCTTCCCGTTGTTGAATTTAAAAAAGCTCTAAAAACTGCCGGTGAATCAACCGTCGTTTCACTTGAAGGTGCTGGTATTGAAGTAGATGTTTTGATCCACGCTTTTGATCTTGATCCAGTTACCGATGTTCCGATTCATGCCGATTTTTACGCAATTGAAAAAGGTAAGAAACTCGTTGTCGATGTGCCAGTGGAATTTATTGGTTCTTCTCCAGCCGTCAAGGATTTGGGCGCCGTGCTTGTGAAGGTTATGCATGAAATCAAAATCGAAGCTTTACCAAAAGATTTGCCACATAAACTAGAAATTGATCTTGCCGGTCTTGTTGCTTTCGATAGTGTTTTGACTATTAAAGATATCAAACTTCCAGCCGGTGTTGAATTGAAAGATAAACCAGAAGAAGTGGTCGCTTCTGTCTATGAACCTAAAGAAGAAGTCGTTGAGACTGGCCCAGCTGACCTTTCAGCTATCGAGGTAGAGAAGAAGGGTAAGGAGGCTAAGGAGGGTGCCGAAGGCGAAGCCGCTGCAGACGCTCCTGCTAAAGAAGAGAAGAAGGAAAAGAAAGAAGATAAAAAATAGTAACTATGATAAAATAACAGGGATGAAGAAATTAATCACCCTGTTTTTTATTTGTCTCTGTTTAGGCTTTGTCGGTATGAGAATAGATGCCCAGAGTCTTTCGCCTGCCGAGAGGGAGCGCTTACAGGGTGAGTATGACCAGTTACAAAAAGAGATCGCGGAGTGGCAAAAGGTGCTTGATGAGACCAAAGCTAAAAAGAATACTTTGCAGGGGGATGTGACGGCGCTTAATGCGCAAATTGCTAAAGCGCAGGGTGAGATAAAGCAGCGCACGATCACCGTTACCAATCTAACTGATCAAATCAATCAAAAGAAAGCAAACATTACGGCCCTTGAAGCCCGAATCCAGAATGACAAAGCAATTCTCGCTAACCTTTTAAAGAAGAAAGATCAAAATGAAGTGGAGCCGATTTTTTACTTACTTCTGTCAGCCGATGATTTGTCGGAGATGATTACCGATGTTGATAATGTCGCTTCGGTCAATCAAGGTTTACAAAATCTGTTTGACGAACTAGCCTCGGTTAAGACTCAGACCCAAAAAGCCAAAGAAGAATTGGACGCAAAAAAGAACCAGGAGCTCGACGCAAAATATGAAGTGGAGCAAAAGAAAAAAGTGATTGCCGATGCTCAAACCGAAAAGAAGCAACTTCTAGATTTTACCGCTAAAGCGGAATCTAATTATCAAACAGTATTAGCAGAACGCCAGAGAAGGGCAGAAGTTATTCGTAGCGCTTTGTTTGACTTGCGTGACGCTGGGGGAATTTCTTTTGCGAAGGCTCTCGAGTATGCAGATTTTGCTTCGACTAAAACCGGAGTACGTCCAGCGATGATTCTGGCTATTTTGTCACAAGAGTCTGATCTCGGTAAAAATATTGGTTCCTGTTACATTTCAAATCTGACGACAGGAGACGGTGTAGGTAAAAATACTGGCTCACCTTTTCAACAGATCATGAAGGCGCCACGTGATACTGCGCCATTTGAACAGCTTACGAAAAGCTTGGGCTTAACTTGGTCTACGACCCCAGTGTCTTGTCCTTTGGGTGCGACTTATTATGTAGGCCGTGGTTTCGGCGGGGCAATGGGGCCATCCCAGTTTATCCCTTCTACCTGGCAGTTATTTGCTTCGCGTATTGCCACAGCTGTCGGTGTAAAGTTGGCTAACCCTTGGGATCCGAAGCATGCGGTTACCGCGACGGCTATTTATATGATGGACCTGGGAGCAAATGGCGGTACTTACACGGCCGAGCGTAATGCCGCCTGTCGTTATTACTCAGGTCGGGCTTGTGATAGCCAAAAGCCGGCCAATACTTTCTATGGAAATTCGGTAATCACCAAGGCGGAAAAGTTCCAGACGGATATTGATTTCTTGAAGAGTATATGATAGTATCTTAGAACTATGAAAAAAGACGTACATCCAGCCTTTTTCCCAAAAAGCGAGACCGTTTGTGCTTGTGGGGCAAAGTATACTATCGGTTCAACCAAGGAAAACATCTCAGTGGAAATTTGTGCTGTCTGTCATCCTTTCTATACTGGTAATGACAAAGTTCTAGATACCGCCGGCCGTGCGGAGAAATTCAAGGCTCGAAAAGAAGCTGGTACTAAGAAAAAGTCAGCTAAGTAACTTAACAAATGATGCGAGAGATTTCTCTCGAAATGCACGAAAATTTTTTGGTAAAAATTTTCTCTGTACGGAGCCGTCGCTCCTTCCAAGGCATTTCTTAAGAAATCTTTCGCATCATTTTTGTTGTATAATAATGTAGTATGACAATCGAAGAATTCAAAAATAATAAAAAGACTGTTTACTTGGCTGACGAGTATTTACGTTTGGACACTGAAGAAAACTCGGTAAAAGAAATGCTCGCCAAAGATAGCAGTATGGCAGAAATGGCCAAGGAGGAACTGGCTAATTTGGCATCACAAAAAGAAACTATTTGGAAACAAATGGAGGAGATTTTGACTGTCGAAAAACAGGAAGAAGAATTTCCCAATGAAATTATTTTGGAAGTCCGCGCTGGTGTGGGTGGGGACGAAGCGGCCCTTTTTGCGGAGGTATTAGCTAAAATGTATTCTGGATATGCGGGAATCAAAGGCTGGAGCTTTACACCTGTCGATGAATCACGAAATGATATTGGTGGCTATAAAGAGGCGTCATTTGAGGTGAAGGGGCTTGGCGTCTACAAAGAACTTCGTTACGAAACCGGTGTACATCGAATTCAGCGAATTCCTGAAACTGAGAAGAATGGTCGGGTGCATACCTCGACTGCTTCGATTGCTATCTTACCGATCCGTAAGCGTACCTCGATTGAGATAAAGCCATCTGATTTGCTGATCGAAACCTCTCGCGCCGGCGGTAAGGGTGGTCAAAATGTGAACAAAGTGGAAACCGCTGTCCGTATTGTGCATAAGCCAAGCGGGCTTGAGGTGCGCTGTACTGCTGAACGTAGCCAGTCCCGAAACAAGGACAAGGCTATGAGTATTCTTTTGGCAAAATTGGAATTGCAAAAATCTGAAGCTGACGCTATCCAGTTTGCCAAAGAGCGAAAAGACCAAATCGGTACCGCCGATCGTTCGGAAAAGATTAGAACTTATAATATTTTACAGGATCGTGTCACAGATCACCGCGTAAAAAACTCTTGGTATAATATCGAGAAAATTCTGACCGGAGAAGGCCTAGCTGATGTCGTTCAATACGTCGGTGAGAACTTTGGTAAGCCAACAGATGGGAAGGATAGTGATGAGGAGTAAAGAGTTGCATTTTTAAGGGTTATTTGGTAAGCTAGTCGAACATATGGAAGAAGTAAAAAAGCTAAATAACGAACGAATTGACGCTATGTTTAAGGCAGGGGCGCATTTTGGTTATTCTAAGACCAGACGTCATCCAAGTGTTGCCAGCTATATTTTTGGTGTAAAGAACAAGGTGGAGATTATTGATCTTGAAAAAACAGAGGAACTTTTAGCTAAAGCTTTAGCTTTTATCGCGACTTTAGCGAAAGAGGGTAAGCAAGTACTTTTCGTCGGTGGTAAAAATGAAGCACGTGGTGCTCTTCGTTTGGCCGCGGAATCGGCCGGCATGCCTTTTGTAGATGGACGCTGGATCGGCGGTACTTTGACAAACTTCCCAGAGATCAAAAAGCGTTTGGCTAAACTTGAAGATTTAACTAAGCAAAAAGAAAAAGGAGAATTAACTAAATACACCAAAAAGGAGCGCTTGATGATTGATCGTGAAATTGCTAATCTTGACCGTTTCTTCTCTGGAATTCTCTCAATGAAAGACTTGCCAAAAGCGATGGTGGTTATCGATTCTAAGAAAGAGGAGATTGCTGTCACTGAAGCCCGCAAGATGAGAATCCCTGTTATTGCACTTTGTGGTACCGATTGTGATATTAGCCTAGTTGATCATCCAATTGTCGCCAACGATTCTTCTGTTTCAAGTATTGCTTTCTTTGCTAGCGAATTAGCTCGTGCTTATAGCAAAGGCAAACTTCTTAAGGCCTAATTGACCAGCTCTCGGTAGTGGCTTTTTTCTCTTAAAGTGAGTATAATAGCAGGTACTTATTATTTTTTTAATTATAAATATATGGCAAACATCACCACTGAGCAAATCAAGGAATTAAGAGACAATACTGGTCTTTCGATTATGCAATGTAAGAAGGCGCTAGAAGAGACGGCGGGTGATATGGGCAAGGCGATTGTCCTCTTACAGAAGAAGGGAGCGGGTATTGCTGCCAAAAAGGCGGATCGAACTTTGGGTGCGGGCTGTGTGGCCTCTTATGTTCATACGAACGGTAATATTGCCTCATTGGTAGAGCTGCTCTGTGAGACCGATTTCGTGGCTAAAAACGAGGAATTTAAAGCTTTGGCCTACAATATTGCCATGCAAGCGGCGGCCACTAATCCAACCTATTTAAAGATGTCCGATATTCCCGAGGCGGTGCGAAAGGAAGCCGAGGAAGTCTTTGCAAAAGAAGTCGAAGGTAAACCAGCAGATATGAAAGCCAAGATTTTGGAAGGTAAGACCAACTCTTATTTCAAAGAAAAAGTCTTAATGGAACAGGAATATATTAAAAATCCAGAAGTTACCATCACGGGTCTAATTGAAGGCTTCATCCAAAAATTTGGCGAACGCACAGAAGTCGGCCGCTTTGTCCGCTTCGGTGTCGGTCAAAAATAATTTATGATTACGCTTGTCGTATTTCTAATAGCTCTGGCGCTGCTGATTTTTTCAGTAGTGATGAAGAATGTTGAGCTCAAATACGGCCGTAAGATCTTCTTAGCTTCTTTGTTTGAAAAATGTGACGTTGTCATCTTCAAGGTTCTGGCTTCACTTAAGCTTTGGTGGGGTCATGTGAACTTTAAGAATACCAAGTTGATTTTTTCTTGGATTATCGTTAGTATAAGAAACTCGGTTACCGCCATGAAGCGTCGCTTTGATCACAAGCAAAGCCACTTCTTTACCAAGCGTGTCCATGATATCTCAAAGCACAAGGGCTCGGTCTCTTTCTTTTTGAAAGATATATCAGAGCACAAAAAGTCTTTGCGGGAGAACAAAACAGAATAGGTAGATTTGCCACCTTAGCTCAGTTGGTAGAGCAATAGTTTTGTAAACTATAGGTCCTCGGTTCAAGCCCGAGAGGTGGCTCAGCATGGAGTACAAAAATACACCTTATTATACGGCGAGTCGAGCTTCTGACCTATTTGGAAGCGACAGACTTATCTATCGATTTTTAGAGATGGTGCCAGGATTTTTGTCTTGGGGAACTATTTTGGGCACAATTTTGATTTCCTTCTTTTTTCCTTTTGGTGCGGCAATCTTTATTATTCTTTTTGATCTATATTGGTTGTTGAAGACGATTTATTTGTCTCTCCATCTGCGCAGTAACTGGCGTAAGATGCGACACAACCTTAATGTCGATTGGGAGAAGATGCTGGCTAATTTAAAGTATGATCATATCCATCATCTGATTATTTTGCCTTTTTATAATGAAAATAGAGAAGTGCTCGAAAAAAGCATTCAATCTTTGCTGTTGTCAAAGTACAACCGAGGCAGATTAATTGTTGTCTTGGCTTCGGAGGAGCGTGCAGGCTTGAGGGCTGAAGATCTGACAAGAGAGATGAAAGAGAAATACGGTTCCGAATTTAAGCATTTTCTAATAACGAAACATCCGAGCAATGTGCCTGGCGAACTAGCTGGTAAGGGATCAAACATCACTTATGCGGCTGAAGAGGCAAGAAAGAAGATTTTAAATAAAGAAAGTATAAAATATGAACATGTCTTAGTTTCAGCTTTTGACATTGATACGATTATTTTCCCTCAATATTTTGAGTGTTTAACTTGGAACTTTTTGACAACGGAAGATCCATTTAAATCATCTTTTCAGCCCGTGCCTTTTTACAACAATAATATTTGGCAGGCACCAGCTTTATCAAGAGTTGTCGCTTTTTCTGGTACTTTTTGGCAAATGATTCAGCAGGAGCGCCCAGAAAGACTCTCGACTTTTTCTTCCCATTCAGTAAATTTTCAGACCCTTTTTGATGTCGGTTATTGGCAAAAAAATATGGTTTCTGAGGATTCTCGAATATTTTGGAATGCTTTCATGGCCTATGACGGTAATTATCGAGTTGTGCCTATTTCTTATCCAGTTTCGATGGACGCCAATTTAGATAGAAGTCTTTGGAGCACGATCAAGAGTATTTATAAACAGCAGAGACGCTGGGCCTGGGGGGTAGAGAATTTTCCATATGTTTTATTTGGCTTCATAAAAAATAAAAAGATTTCCCTATATAAAAGGATTCACTTTACGTTTATTTTACTTGAGGGCTTTTGGTCTTGGGCGACTAATCCGATCATGATTTTTTTGCTTGGCTGGTTG